>JAHFEN010000056.1 GCA_023248455.1 Microcaldota archaeon
CGGCGAGCTGGCCTATCTCTCAGGGTCATTCTTCCTGTTTTTGGCACTAGCCATTGCGCTAGTGTTTCCACTGATTCCTTCAATTCTGGTGCTGGCATTGCTCTCAGCCATCATAGGCGCTTATTCCTTCCTTAGGGGGCGCAGGTTCCACAGGGAATTCCACAGGAGAAGGGCTAAGAAATAGGCTAATTCCGTATCCTTGAAAGCGCCATCCTCTCAACCGCAAGCTCCCAATCGTAATATTCCTCTTTCTTCTTCCCCCATTCAGGCAAATCGAGTTTTTTCACCCTCGTGAGAAGGAGCACCCTCTTCAATTTTCCAATTGGCACATTTTCCTTAGAAATGAGAACGAAATCCCTGCAGCTTTTCGCGCCAGCTTTCCTTGCAGCCGAGGAAAAGTTCGTCTCATTCGCAAGGAAGAGCATTGCCTCGTTTGAAAGCTTGCCGGAAATATTCGTTCCCTGCGCGAATTCCTGATCAGCAAGGAAAAACGCGAATTCGAGCTCTTTTTTTGTTCTTGCAGCATCCGGTTTCAGCACAAGCATGCCCGCAGCCAACTTGACCAGCTCATGTATGCTCGAAGCGGAAGAGGAGCATCGGAGTATCAGCATGGTTTTAGTCCGCATGTGGAACATTTAAAAACACCTGCCAGAATATACCTCACAAGGTGCGACAGGCTGCATTATGCAGGCGTGCTGTTCCCAAGGTTTCGCGTCGCACCTTGTGACTGCATTCGAAGAAGGGGGTATCTTTATGGAGAATTATCACGGGGCATCAGGCTCATCTATCAAGGGAACAGGCGGCAAGCGCGGCAGGCACTCGGACAAGAAGCTCCGCTACATCGGCGGGATTTTCACAGCCACCAAGGTGGGCGAGAAGGACATCCGCCGCCTCAAAAGCTCCCGGGGCAACTCCTCCAAGGTCAAGCTCAAGGCCGCCAAGTTCGCAAACGTGCTTACTAAGGATGGCATGAAGAAAGTCGCCATAAGGACAGTGCTTGAAACTCCTGACAACCGCCACCACGCGCGCCAGAATATCATTACCAAGGGCGCCATACTGGACACCGAGGCTGGGAAAGTGAAGGTCACCAACAGAGTCGGGCAGGACGGGGTTGTCAACGGGCGGCTTCTTTAATTTTTCTTTTGCAGTTCTTTTATGGATGCGGCAACTGGCGTGTCTCCAACAGTGAAATTCATTTTCTTTAAGGTTATCGGTTTTTCATTAGCACTGGCGGGCGCGCTTTACATGATTTTCCCGAGCAAAACTCCATCGTTAGCGGGCAATCCCGATCCGTTTCTCTAACTGATTTTTAGCAGTCCATTGTTGACATTCATATTCGGGGGTTCATTGTTGTTTTAGGGCTTTTCATTTTGTTTTATTTGTAAAAAGGAAGAGTTAAATCGAAAGCAGAATCGCAGGCACTATGATGAGCCCCATAACATGTGTTCTCCTTATTCCCAAAAGGGGTGGCAGTATGCCGATTGCGGTGGAAATGGCGAATAATAGGAGGCCTCCCGCGCCAGAAATTATTGCAACCGCGCAGGTGAGGTAGGCAAGCACAGCCAAATTCAGCTTCTTTGTGTCAACCTGCTGCAGCTTGTTCGCGTGCGATGACAGCTTCATCAGGAAGAACGCGGAAACCCCTATTGAAAGAAGGAATATGCCAATCAGCACAGGAAGGTCGGAAGGCAGAACTGGCTTGATACCATTCATTATCGCAAGAGCGCCCTCCCTCGCTTTCCCTATTGATAGCAGCGCTGCGAACGCGAATACCCCGTGCGAGGCTGCAATCGAGGAAACGAGAGCAAGGAACTTTTTCGCCTCATCGGTAACAAAGATGGCAGAGGCAAAAACCGCAATCTGTGCAGGCGCGGCAATTCCAGGCAGTATGTCTGAGAGCATCCCGAAAATTACCCCTGCGGCAATGTAGGGGAGAAAGTCAAGCTCGCTCTTCCCGCTTTTCTGATTCGGAATCCCCTTCTGAGAAGTAAAGGATAGTAATATGCCGCTTGCCGCAAAAAGCCCTGAGAAAGCCGGGAAAAGCGGGTCATTCACCGCACTTCTGAGGGTGGCAATGCCAAGCGCCCCGGAAAGCAAGAATACTAATGCAGCCAGCGCAATTCTTCCGCGCTTTTTTTCAGAGGCAAGAAGGAGCAGCGAAGCTGCAAGAAGGATGATTGCAATATTTGGCTCAAATGCGGCATAAATTGCCGGCAGCAGCACGAGCGAGACAGGAAGGAGAATGGCAGAGGCGCCAGCTGCGGCCATAACTGAAAAAGCGCAGACTGTCACTGCCTCCCTCCCCCTTCCCCCAAGCGCCATCCTGTGGCCAGGCAGCACTGAAGCCACCACGGTATCGTCTGGGATTGACAGGAAGATGGATGGGAAAAACTGGAAGACAAGGTGGGCCCCAAGCACTGCCACTATGACATACTCGAATGCATCGGGCGCAAAGGGAAGAGTTGAAAGCACGGATGCAATCGTGTTCGAGTGTATGCCCGGCACCAGGCCTGAGAATATGCCAAGCAGGATTCCGATAAAAAGCGCGACGAGCTGCAGCATCAATGCACACCAGCCTGCGGAAGGCAATCGTACGCCGTATCATTCATTCAGCTTTCGCATCATTTTACATCTATCCTCTCAGCCTCGAAATACCGGTTCCCTCGGTACTCCTTAATCCTGCCGAACACAGTGGCGATCCTTCCCTCGCTCAATAGGGATGCAGAGGGGATGCCGCTTGAGAGAACCGAAATGCAGAGCCTATCGCAGAGCGAAAACTTGCCGCCCGTTACATTTGCCGCCTGCCCGCTCACCAGCGCCAGCGTATTCGGCTCGGCAACAAGCGCCTGCGCCACGCTCATTGCTTTCGGGGTTTCGGACAAGAAGAAAAGCAGGGCTATGCCCGCCGCTGCGAAAAGGGATGCGGCAACCACCACCTTCTTCTCGTCGAGCAGCATAATGGGAATAGTTAAAAATCGGAAGATTATAATCCCTGCATGTCCCTCCTGATAAAAAATGCCACCCTTGCCTCGGGCAAGAATGCGGATGTGCTAATTGAAGGCGGCAGTATTTCAAAAATCGGCGCGGTTTCTTCCAGGGCGGATGAAAAAATAGACGCCACGGGAAAAATCATCATTCCTGGCATGATAAACACGCACACGCACGCTGCAATGACGCTTTTCAGGGGAATTGCCGAAGACATGGAATTGAAGGGCTGGCTTGCAGCTGTGCGAAAAGCAGAAATACTCGTCACCCCCCCGCAAATCCGCGCAGGCTCCGACCTGGCAGCGCTTGAGATGATAAAGTCGGGGACAACCTGCTTTTCGGACATGTATTTCCACATGGACGAAGTGGCTGCATCAGTGCAGGACTCTGGCATGAGGGCAGTGCTCGGCTACAGCATGGTGGACGGGGGCAATGCCAGAGGCACCAGAGAAAGCGTCAATGAAAAGAAGATGGGTTCCGAGCTTTCGATCGCCGAGCAGTTCGTGAAAGACTGGCATGGAAAAGCTGGCGGCCGGATCACCTGCTCAATTCCCCCCCACTCCATCTACCTCTGCTCCTCCCCGCTCATAGCAAAGGCCGCCGAGCTGTCAAAAAAATATTCCTGCGTTCTCCACATGCACCTGTCTGAGACAAGGAAGGAAGTATTCGACTGCCTGGAGAAGACAGGCGCAAGGCCTGCCTATTACCTTGATTCGCTCGGAGTGCTCTCGCAGAGGCTGGTGGCTGCCCACGCAGTCTGGCTTACAAAAGAGGAAGTGAAGCTCCTTGCCTCGAAAAAAGTGTCTGCTTCGCTCAACCCGGTTTCCAACATGAAGCTTGCTGGAGGGAGCGCTGCGCCCATGCCTGAAATGGGGCAGTCAGGGATGAACATCTCGCTCGGAACAGACGGTTCAGCCTCCAACAACTCGCTTTCCATGTTCGAGACAATGAAGTTCTGCGCCCTGCTGCAGAAAAACTCAAGGTGGAATGCCACAGTGGCAAGCGCGGAGTCCGTGTTTTCAGCTGCAACGGTCGGGGGTGCCCGCGCGCTTGGCATTAACTCCGGGGAAATTGCGGAAGGCAAGCTTGCCGATCTCGTGCTGCTCGACAAAAAGGCAGCCAATCTCGTGCCAGCGCACAGCATTCTGGCGAACCTCGTTTACTCCTCGCACGCAGGCAATGTCACCGATGTAATAATTGACGGCAAAATCGTGATGCAGGAGCGGAAAGTGCTCACCATGGACGAGGAAAAAGTTGTGCAGCGCGCGCAAAAAGAGGCGGAAGGGCTTTCTGCCTAGCGCGCTTTTTTATACTGGGCTTCTCATAATTTTCCCATGGGTCTGATTTATGCACCAGAGCGCAGCCCCGAACAGGGTGGGACCCAGGGCAGTGGTGCACTGTTGCGGCGCGAGGGATTCCTAGCAAAGTCCATCGCCAGCCAGATTTCAGAGATAGTATCTTCAAACGTAAATGTCAGGGAGAAAATCGAGCAGCTCTGCAAGCTTTACGAGCAGACCAAAACAAGCAAGGATAATGACGCAGCATGGCTGGTTGCAAAGGCTCTTTCAGGTCAAATCGCCTACCTGTCGCAGAGCGAGGCAAATATCGGTGCGCAGGAAAAAGTCCGACTTCTGCTAGCCCTTCCGGAAAATATTCTGAAAAGCGAACCAGTTTTCCAAGCACTCCGGAGAGCCTACTCAGAGCAAATCCAGTATATCCAGATGAACGAAATTCCAGCTATCCTGTCTCAAGCCAAGGGCATGCTTGAAGAACTGAACCAAGCCTCGCAATATGTCCTGACCCTTGACCCAAACGCCTCTTCCCAATTTGCCCTAATTTATACGGTGAACATCAGCTTAGCCAAAAAAATCCTGGATGATCTGGAAAGAGGCGACCTGAAATCCATTGGCAGCGCAAACATTGCGACCACTTACCTTTCAGCGGCTAAACTCTCACTTTTTTCATTCATGTACGAGAAGCTGCCAAGGCCGGTGGATGGTGACCCGAAAAGGACAGACGGTTCGTATGTAAACGCACGCCCAGACATCACTTTCCTGTTGACCGGCAATGAGTCTGGCGCCCTGAAAAATGAATTCATATTCGATTTCTTCAGATTCAAGTCGGAGGTTATACTTCAAAATGCCAAGTTGCTGCAAAAAGAACAGGGATCGGCCGTGGTCCCTGGCAGGTTTATTGATGAGATTTCCCTAAGTCATGACAAAATTCTCAATTTTCAATACGACCCCAGGGATCCGAATATAATCGACAGGGCGCGCAGCAGGGTGGATTCACTTGAAGAAACATTTAACCTTCTGCTTATGAATATGGAAGCGAACAAGCAGAAGATAATTTGGCAGGGCCAGACCAGGGACCTGGGTTTCATGACAGTGTCTGAACTTGCCTGGCAAGATGTGGTCTCCTGGGCGAAGATAGTCCCTGATCTGGCAGCAATGGCTCTGGGGTATTTTCTCAAACGCTACGGCCCCATCGGTGCATTTCTCGGCCAGGCTATCGAAAAGGGCTGGTTCACCTACCGCGCAGCCGAAGGCTTCGCGGAAACAGGAAACCTCAATTCTGCACTCATATTTGCAACTGCCCTCTGGGGCGGGCCGCTTAGCAATGCTCTTTCTTCTTCAGAAAAACTGGCGGGGGCGGCAATGGTTGCACAGAATGCAGGCACTATCGCGGGAATCGGAATGGCTTATGACATGGGACAGGGGATAGTGGTGACCTCTTCAAAGATGCTTGAGATGGGCTTCACGCACGAGGACTG
>JAHFEN010000057.1 GCA_023248455.1 Microcaldota archaeon
ACTCGAGACAACATTTCGCAGGCAGCCGACGCTGAAATACTTACTGTTTTCATCTACTCAAAAATAGGGGAAAAGGAGCTCGCAGCCCTTCCGAAGCTGAAGATGATCGCCACCCGCTCCACTGGCTTTGACCATATTGATACCAGGGCGTGCGCAGATAGGGGCGTCACAGTCTGCAATGTCCCTTCCTATGGCTCTGAGACGGTGGCTGAGCACACCATGGCGCTTATCCTGGCTCTTGCAAAAAAGCTCGTGCCCTCCATTGAGAAAACCAGGCGGGGGGATTTCACACTGGATGGGTTGAGGACCTTTGACCTGGAGAAAAAAGTCCTGGGAATTGTCGGCCTTGGAAAGATAGGCAGTCATGCTGCAAAAATGGCGCGCTCATTCGGAATGAAAGTCATTGCCTATAGCCCGGATGCCGACCCTGCGCTTGCGAAAAAGGTTCGCTGCAAGCTTGTTTCCTTTGAAGAGTTGCTCGCAAAATCCGATGTTATCAGCCTGCACGCCCCTCTTACACCGGATACAAAGCACATGATAAATGCCGAAACTATTGCGAGAATGAAAAATGGAGTCATACTGGTAAATACTGCACGAGGAGGCCTGGTGGATGCGAAGGCACTCGTCGCTGCGCTTGAGTCGAAGAAAATCGCAGCAGCCGGCCTGGATGTCCTTGAGGAAGAGTGCAATATCAAGGAGGAGCGCCAGCTGCTTTCTCCAAATTTCGCAGGTGAGTGCGACCTGAAAACTGTGCTTGCCGACCACATACTTCTTAACAAGCCCAACGTGATCGTCACCCCTCACAACGCCTTCAACAGCAATGAGGCGCTGCAGAGGATATTGGACACAACAATGGAGAACATTGGGATGTTTCTGTCTGGAAAGCCAACCAACACGGTAAAATGAACTTGTTAGTCATCACCCTAACTCTAGTTAGTTCATTGCCGCATCAGACCGTCCGCTGGGCTCGCGTTCGTCTGCCTGAGCGCCGTCATTTCCGCGTGGCACACTTATGCCGCGCTTTTCGAGGCTTTCACCATCAGCGGCACTGAATTGTTGATAAAGTTTGCTTCAGGAGGTTAAATCCACAAAACTGGAAGGTTGCAAGGGGATTGTTTGGATGAAGCTGTCTGAAATAAACTTGTCTGAATTAATGAAAGTGTTTGGGCCTGCATGGCTCGTCATGCTGGCGGACGTTGACGCCGCGAGCATAATAACAGCAATGCAAACCGGCGCTTCAACAAAATACGAGTTCATCATAGTGCTTCTGCTGCTCATAATACCCCTCTATTTCATTCAGGAGGTGGCAGGCCGGGTCGGATCGGTCACAAGGAAAGGCCTTGGGCACCTCATCCGTGAAAACTTCTCAAGAAAGGCAGCCATACTATTCAGTTTCCCCATGGCAGCAGCAGACTTCCTAAGCTATGTTGTCAATTACGCAGGCATAGCAATTGGCATGTCGATTCTGGGTGTGCCACCAATAATCACATTGCCTGCAGTATACGTGATCCATATCCTTATCGTCTACAACAAGAAATATGCCTCTGCGGAAAAAGTGCTGTTGGCATTTTCCATAGTGATGGTCGTGGCATACCTTGTCCTCATGTCACGTGGCATCTCAAACTATCCTCTGCTGCCCAACATAAACTCAGGCTTCTTCTTCCTGCTCGCCGCAAATGTGGGGGCGGTCATCATGCCGTTCATGCTCTTTTACCAGACCACTGCAACAGCCCAGAAGGGATTCCATTCTGTACAGGCAACAAAGATAGAAACCATCACTGGCGCAGTGGCCAGCCAGGCGATAATGATCGCAATAGTAATCGTAAGCAGCGGTCTTAGCCCAAACGCGGCTTTCTCCAGCACGCATGATGTCGCAAGCGCGATAATGGGCATTGGTGGGGCAAACGCACCAGCAATATTCGCCATAGGCCTGGTGGCCGCCGGCTTTCTTGCGCTGGTTGTCATATCCATGGCAAGTGCGTGGGGTGTCACTGAAGCGCTTGACATCAAGAGGGACGGCTGGTTCAAGATCTACATAATCGAGTCATTGCCTGCTGTTATAGTGCCGCTGCTTTACCCGAACCTAATCTCACTCACACTGAATCTCATGGTAGCACTGGTATTTGTGCTGATAGGCCCAGTCATAGCGCTTGGCCTATTGGCGCAAAACAACAAGCTGATGGGCAAGCATACTCTGAGCACTTTTGACAAAATGGCATTCTGGTCCAGCGTTCTTGTAGTGATAGTTTGCGGGCTGATAGTTTTCATATGAGAAGAATAAAAAAGAAAAAAAGAGAAAAAAATTTGGTGGCGATTGTGGTCAGTTTTGTTGGCGGGTTCTATATCTGCGATGACTGCAAACTGAGATATAGCGACAAGAAGATGGCTCAAAAATGCGAACGATGGTGCCTGGCTTATCACTCGTGCAATCTTGAGATAACAAAGCATGCAATAAAATGAGCTTCTAGTTAAATAATCCGGGAATAGCTTCTTTAACTTTCAGCCCAAGAAAAATACGGCAGTAGAAATATTGTCGCAGAAAGAGTAAATTCGCGGATGTAGTATAACCTGGCTAGTATCTTGGCCTTCCATCAAGGAACCCGCCGCCAACTGTCGGCGGTTCCCTTGACCCTCCGCAAGAGGGAAACAGATCTCGTTTAGAAGAAAGTCAATGGTCCGGGTTCAAATCCCGGCATCCGCACTCGTATTCGTCCGTTCGTTCGCTTATTTTCCCAATGGAAATTGCCGATAAGTTCCGCCGAAGATTGGATGTCTCCGCATTTTTTATCCCTCGCAAAAGAGAGCATTTTAAACCCTGCCCCCGCTTAAATTTCGTGCGGAGGGAGGGAAAACAGGCAAAATACCGCCAGCCTAAAGACTCCCCTTCCAACGGGATGGTATCCATGGTCGTCTCGCCAATCGATTCCAGGTACAAGACCGAAATGAACGCCCTTTTCGAGGAGGAAGCGAAGATGCGCTCCTGGCTTGAGGTTGAAGTGGCCCTTGCCTACGCGCACGCCAAGCTCAGGAACATACCACTTGAAGCTGCAGTGGAAATCGAGCAGGCCGCAAAAAAGGTGGAACTGGCGCGGGTGCTGGAAATTGAAGCGGAGATACACCACGACCTCATGGCAGTTGTGAAGGCTTTGTCCGAAAAATGCCGCAAATACGGCGGCTATGTCCATTTCGGGGCGACATCCTACGACATCGAGGACACAGCAACAGGGCTCTGCCTCAAGCGGGCAATCGAGCTCATAAGAAAGCACCTCACAGTAACGCGCGAACTTCTCAAAAAGCATGCAATCGAGCGCAAGAGCCTTGTCTGCATAGCGCGCACGCACGGACAGCACGCCGTGCCCACCACTTACGGGATGAAATTCGCCCTGTGGTTTGCCGAAGCGGAGCGCAACCTTGAGCGCCTGAAGCAGGCCGAGGAAATGATCTCAGTCGGCAAAATGTCGGGCGCTGCAGGCACAATGGCGACCTTCCAGGGAAAAGGCTACGAGATACAGTCGATCGTGATGAAGTCCCTTGGCATAAAGGCAGCCAAGGTCACCAACCAGGTGGTGCAGCGCGACAGGCACGCGCAGGTCCTCTTCGCCCTCGCGCTGGTTGCGGCATGCCTTGAAAAAATGGCGAAGGAAATAAGGAATCTCCAGAGGACCGAAATAATGGAGGTTGCAGAGCCATTTTCCTCAAAGCAGGTGGGCTCCTCCACCATGCCGCAAAAGAGGAACCCCCACAAGAGCGAGCGGATCTGCTCGCTTGCCCGCCTGGTGCGCTCTAACGTGGCAGTGGCCCTTGAGAACATACCCCTCGAGCACGAGCGCGACCTCACCAATTCGGCAAACGAGCGGTTCATCTTCGCGCAAAGCTTCATAGTGACCGATTACATGCTCAAGGAAATGAACAAGCTCCTTGCAGGCCTGCAGTTCTTCCCTGAGAATATCGAGAGGAACATAGAGCTCACCAACGGCGCGGTGATGTCCGAGCGGATTATGATAGCCCTGACCGAAAAGGGCATGGGCCGCCAGGAGGCGCACGAGCTCATGAGGCAATGCGCAATGGAAGCCTACCGCGACAAGAAGAAAATGCTGGCCGTGCTCCAGGGAAAGAAGGATGTGACCGCGTATATAAGGAGAGAGGAGCTGGAGAGGCTGTTCAAACCGAAGAACTACATCGGCGAATCCGTGGAGATTGTGGAGCGGACAATAGGCAAGGAGTGAATTGGCATTGGACAAGAGCGAATGGCTGGAACTGCTGCAGGCAGGAAGTAGATTCTCATCGACCATGTTGGGGTGTGCGCAATGCCTATGAACTCTCTTGAGACAACCGACCCGGACATATACCACATCGTGCGCATGGAACTGCAGCGGCAGCGCGAGGGCCTGGAGCTCATCCCGTCCGAGAATTTCGCCTCCCTGGCTGTCATGGAGGCGCAGGGAAGCGTGCTCACCAACAAGTATTCCGAAGGCTATCCTGGCAAGCGCTACTACGGTGGCAACCAGTTCGTGGACGAGTCGGAGACGCTTGCAATCGACCGCGCCAAGCAGATTTTCCACGCCGACCACGCCAACGTTCAGCCGCACGCTGGCTCGCAGGCGAACATGGCGGCTTATTTCGCGCTTCTTGAGCCGGGACAGAAAATAATGGGGCTCAACCTATCGCACGGGGGCCACCTCACGCACGGAAGCCCTGTGAATTTCTCAGGCAAGGTCTACAAAATCGTCCCATACAACGTCCATCCGACCACGCATCTTCTAGACTTTGACGCGATTGAGAAGCAGGCAAAGGAGGAAAAGCCCCAGCTCATTGTTGCGGGCTTCACTGCCTACCCCCGTCAGGTGGACTTTAAGCGGTTCGCAGAAATTGCAGGGGCAGCCGACTCATATTTCATGGTGGACATGGCGCACATCGCAGGCCTTATCGCAGGCAGGGCGCACCCCCAACCGTTCCCGCACGCTGATGTTGTGACAACCACCACGCACAAGACGCTTCGAGGGCCGCGCGGGGCAATGATACTCTGCAAGCAGGAATACCAGCAGATGATCGACAAGGCGGTCTTTCCCGGCCTTCAGGGAGGCCCCTTTGACCATGCCATTGCAGCAAAGGCGGTGTGCCTGCACGAGGCAATGCAGCCGTCATTTTCGGATTACGCAAAGCTGATAGTTGAAAACGCGAAAGCCCTGGCAGAATCGCTTCTGGGAGAGGGGATGGCCCTGGTCTCTGGCGGCACTGACACGCACCTCATGGTAATTGACCTTTCGAATATGAAAATCACGGGCAAGGAGGCTCAGCTGGCTCTTGATGAGGCGAATATAACCGTAAACAAGAACACCATTCCCTATGACACGCAGTCACCGTTCGTTACAAGCGGCATACGCGTGGGCACGCCTGCCCTCACCACCCGCGGAATGGGGAAAAGCGAGATGATGGAAATCGGGAAGATGATAAAGCGAGTCTGCTCTTCGCCTTCTGACTCGGCAGTAAAGGCAAAAGTGCGCGCAGAAGTACTGGAGCTCACCAGGAAATTCCCGCTCTATCCTGAGCTTGAAGACTGAATGATGGCCATGCCAATGGCAGCATGGGGTGCAAAAATGGTCAAACCAGAGCCGAGATGGGCAAAATGGGTGCGGAAATAATCAGGCAGCGCGGTGTTATCATGCCTGCGAAAATCATCGACGGAAAAAAAATGGCGGACGGTCTTCTTGAAAAAGCCAAGCAGGAGATCGCGCTTCTTGCCCGCCCCC
>JAHFEN010000058.1 GCA_023248455.1 Microcaldota archaeon
GAAGGCGTAGATAAGGCAAAAATAGCTATGGGTTCCGAGAAGAGTTATTCACCACAGCAACTACCTGCAGGCTAAACCGCACCATTATTATAATCTTCCACGCACACCAATGCACGAAAGAATAATCTTGGCTAATTTTGCGCCACAAGGTGTGGCGCGCAACCAAATGGTTGCGCGGATTGCCCTCGGGCTTCCTGCCACACCTTGTGTGACAACCCTTGGCACTATGCTGAAGGGTTGCGGCTCAATCGAGCTGTGACGTGTATTGCCAAGGGAAGTGAAGAGAATGGGATTTACGAAACTGGGCTTAAGCCCTAACATAATGAAGGCACTCACCGAGATGGGTTTTTCCAAGCCAACCCCGATACAGGAGCAGGGGATACCGCTTCTCCTTCAGGGCGAGGATCTTATAGGCCAGGCGCAGACAGGCACTGGGAAAACAGCGGCATTCGGAATCTGCATACTTGAAAAGCTGGCTGCAAAGCCTGTGCACAATGCCGGGCACAAGGTCCGGGCATTGGTCCTTGCACCGACCCGCGAGCTGGCGGTGCAGATCACAGGCGAAATACAGAAAATCGGCAAGCACATGCAAGTGCGCACGCTGGCGGTTTACGGCGGACAGGACATAGAAAAGCAGCTTGGCCCCCTGCATGCTGGAGTGGACGTGGTGGTCGGCACCCCTGGGAGGCTGCTTGACCACATTGAGCGCGGCACCCTCCGGCTTTCCGAAGTAGAGGTGGTTGTACTTGACGAAGGCGACCGCATGCTGGACATGGGCTTCATTGATGACATAGAAAGAATCCTGCAGAAAACCCCTCCGAGCAGGCAGACTTTGATGTTTTCCGCGACCATGCCAAGCGAAATACTCGCGCTTACCAAGAAATACATGAAGGCGCCGCAGCTGATCAAGGTGAGCGAAGATTCCCTTTCGGTAAAATCAATCAAGCAGTATTATCTCGAAGTCTCCAAGTTCGACAGGCTGAACGCGCTTCTCATCCTGCTTGCGCAGAAAAAGCCGCACCTTGCGCTCATATTCGTGCGAACCAAGCGCGGGGCAGACCGGCTCAACGACATTCTCCTTGACCGCGGCTTCCGCTCGCTGGCGCTGCACGGGGACATGTCTCAGAACAAGCGCGACCGTTCTATGAACGCTTTCCGAAAGCAGCACATCAACATCCTGGTGGCAACAGACCTTGCGAGCCGGGGCTTGGACGTGACCGACATCACCCACGTGATAAACTTCGACACAACCGACGACCCATATACCTATTTGCACAGGATCGGGCGCACGGGCAGGATGGGCAAGGACGGAGAGGCAATCTCGTTCGTTTTCTTTGACCAGACCAGCCTTGTGGGCATACTGGATAGGGTGACTGACAGCAAAATGGAGCAGATAAAAATCGATGTAAAGCCCGAGCTTTTGCCCAAGCGCGTGCGCTTCATCGAGCATTCGCACGAGCGGGAAGGCGGCCGCGGAGAAGGGAGGGGCAGGTTCGGCTCCAGCGAAGGAGGCAGGGGCGGCTCGCGCGGCGGATACAGGTCAGGCTCAGGAGGCAGGGGCGGCGGAAGGCGCGACTCTAGGGGCGGGGGCAGGGGAAGGGACTCGCACCGCTAAAGCACCGGCTCTCGCGATGTATCGTCTCGCGGCCACCAGTATTTCGGAAGGCGCGGGTAGAGTCATTTATTAATTTTTGCTAGAGATGGATTTCCGGGGTGGATATATGGCTGACAAGAAAGGTTTAGTGGACGAATTCATGGAATTCCTGAACAAGAATAAGGTGGTCGGGCTCGCAGTTGCATTCATCATGGGCGGCGCGGCTTCCAAGCTGGTGAGCGCGCTTGTGGCTGACATCATAATGCCAATAGTAGGAGCGCTCATACCTGGCGGCGAATGGAGGACCATCCCGCTGCAGGTTGGTCCTGTGAAATTCCTGATAGGCGACTTTGCAGGCGCGCTCATCGACTTTGTCATAATTGCCGCAGTCATCTTCATGATCGTGAAGTTCGCTGTCAAGGAAGAGGCTGCGAAGTGAGCCGTGCAAAATCCTCAGGAATTTAAAGGCTGCTGCGGAGAATGCACACATGCGTTTTCTGCAGGCAGCATTGCTTCTTTTCCTTTCCATGCTCCTAGCCTCGCCGATGCTGTCCGCAGCCGTGAATGACACCGAGCCCCCGCCTTCTGCCCCGATTTCAGAGGGCGTGGTATTCGCCATGGCAATGTTCGCAAACGGCTCCCCATTGCAGAACGCGCCCATAATAGCGCTTGCCCGCTCCCCGAAAGGCGACACTGTCTACAGGCTGATAACCGGCCCCAAAGGCAGGTTCATCCTCTCCCTTGGCAAGGGCAAATACGAGCTGGATTCCCTTCTTGACTACCCCTCCACTCCAGGAATAGACTTTGCCTCCACAACCGCATTTGAGCTGCCATCCACTGAAAACGCCACATTCATATTCTATTCGGCAGGAAGCATCTCAGGCACCGTGCTTCAGGACGGGGCGCTGGTATCTGGTGCGCGAGTGCGCGTCTCCTGCCCCTCCAATTCGTTTGACTATGACAGGATAAACGGAGGCACGCAAGTGCTGTCTGGAGAAGCTGGAGACTTTCTTTTCCGCGCCCTTCCGTCGGGCACCTGCCAGGTCTCCTCATCCACAGACTCGCTTGCAGGCTCATCAGAAGTGCAGGTGCAGCCAGGCCAATCCTCGGCTGTGTCTATTGAGCTGAAAAAGAAGGCGCCCGGCACTGACATCCTGCCGATTGCCGCAGTAGCCTTTGTAATCGTTGCGGCCCTGTTTTCGGTTGTGTGGCTGCTTCAGAAAAAGGGGAAAGAAACGCCGGAGGAAACAGCGCGCGCAGCCTTGGCAATGCCAGCGGAAGCTCACAGGCAAAATGCAAAGCCTTTGCACGGGCCAAGGGCCGAGCCCGAGCCATGGGGGGAATTCGATGCCTCCAAGGTGAAGGCGGTTCTCTCCACGCTGTCTGAGCGAGAGCGGGAAATAGTGCGCTTCCTGCTAAAGAGCGGCGGCAGGGCAAAGCGCTCCCAGCTCCAGCACAAGCTTCTCATACCTAAGACCAGCCTTCTTCGCAACTTGCGCAGCCTGGAGCGCAAGAACATAGTGAAGCTCACGCCATTTGGAAGGAACCTTCTCGCGGAAATAGCGGAATCGCTTTTCCGCTGACCCATCTTACACCGTAAAAATTCCATCAGCATCGAGCAGCGGCTCGATGTCTGCGCATTTTCGTCGTAAAATGCGCATCGGACCGCGGAAGCTTTATATATGGGTCCCGGCTGCGTTTCGCAGACTCCTTATAAGCAAAGTTCGCGGCATGGAAAGCAGCAAGCGCGAAACGCTGCGCTTGCGAAAAGAATTGCTTTTGAAAAAATTTGCAAAGAATATTGCGAGGGTGATGGGAAATGGAAAGCAAAAAGAATCCGCATGGAATCGGAAGCGCACTGAGGATCTTCAGCCTGGTCATGCTTGGGCTGATGCTCGTGCTTCCAGCCGGATTTGCTGATGTCATTAAGGATGGAAGCAAACATGCTCCTGTGGTGACGGGCATATCCGGCCCCTCGAACCTGGACGCAGGCCAGACTGGCACATGGCAGGTGACTGCTTATGACCCTGAAGGCGGTTCGCTGACATATGCTGTTGTGTGGGGTGACGAGGGCACAGGGATTTTCCAGGCAAAACCAAATCCTATCGCCGCAGAGCAGACCGCGGCCTTCACTCATATATACTACAATGCAGGCACCTACACGCCAACATTCACAGTGACTGACAACGGCAGCCTGACAGCGCAAACAAGCTCCACTGTGGTGGTGGGCAGCACTGACACTGCCCCTCCTACTGTTTCAAGCACCCACTCTGTAACAGGGAACGCAGTGTCCATCAGCGCAAATGCGGTTGACCCAAGCGGCATCTCAGAAATGAAGATCCACCTCTCGCTGCCGCCGGAGTCCGCAAGCATACTCGCTGACAGGGTGGTAGCTGCCTGCGAGTCCTCGCCCTGCAGCTACACAGGCACGTCTTCTGCAGGAAAATACTATTATTATGTATCTGCAAAAGATGCCTCGCCCAACCGCAATGAGGGTGTTACAGACAGGACGTATTTCGGAATAGTCGGCGACCCTGGCGGCAACCGCGCGCCAACCATTAGCGGCGTATCAGGCCCGACCAATCTTGATGTTGGGCAGACCGGCACCTGGTCGGTTTCGGCATCCGACCCAGAGGGCAGCCCACTTTCCTACTCGGTTGCCTGGGGAGATGCGAACACCAATGACCAGGCAGCAACAGCCCAGGTGAGCCAAAGAGCAACTCTCACGC
This sequence comes from Microcaldota archaeon, assembly GCA_023248455.1. Lineage (GTDB taxonomy): Archaea > Micrarchaeota > Micrarchaeia > Anstonellales > Anstonellaceae > UBA10161. The sequence continues at coordinate 4,324 of JAHFEN010000058.1, forward strand.
ACGTCTATTACAATTCAGGGGCTTTTGTGCCGACCTTCACGGTGACTGATGACCACCACCTGACTGCGCAGACTTCACTGTCCGTGGCCGTGGGGCAGGCTTCTTCGGATGGCAGAATATCCGTGCAAATCTTTGCAGAGCCGAAGAATGCCAAAGTCTCTGACAGCGTTTACGTATCCGGCGTGGTGACTTTTGAGCAGTCTCCATCCATGCGCGCGCTTGCAGCATCCAAGAGCTTCAAGGTGGTGACCAGCCTTTCTGACAATTACGCATTGGCTGGCAAGCCAACGAAGAAGGCGGCGATCAGCCTCAAGGCCGCTGATGATGACATCTGGGGCCAGATTTTGGACCTGTTTTCCCAGCAAAAGGCATCGGACGGCTCAAGCTCCAAGCAGGAGGCCTCTGTCTCAGGTTCGCAGCAGGGCGTCAATGCCGATTCAGTTGCAGCGGTGCCATCCCAGCAGGCTACGGCAACAGCCCCATCGGTTGCCGCAATCGCAAATGCTGGCGCCACAGCCAACTCACAGGAGCGCGTGGATTACATAACTCTCAAAGAAGGCGAATCCTCAAAAGTGTCGGCTTACTTCGCTGTCCACTCGAGTGGGGTAAAGATCGCCTCCATCCGTGTTTACGAGGAAAAATCGGTCTGCCCGCCAGCAACCAGCCCGCCCATGGGAATGCCCTGCAGGATGGATTATGTGCTTGTCGGGCAGGCTTATGCCAAGGTGAGTGTTTCAGGTGAAGTTCCACCTCCCCCTCCGCAAACAGGCGCAACCATCGTGCTTTTCAAGGGCTGGAACATGGTTTCCGTGCCGTCCGCAAACGCCAAGGTTGACATGAACACCGTGGCATCAGATTGCGGTGCCAATCCCCATGCATGGAGGCTGACAGCCTCAGGCTATGCAAAGGAAAGTATGCTTTCGCCAGGCTACGGCTACTGGATAAAAGCAGGCAAAAACTGCAATATCGACGTGCAAGGGAGCACTGGCGGCCAGATAGTGCTGCAGGACCTTTTCCAGGGCTGGAACCTTGTGGGCGCACTTGACCAAACAGTGACGATTTCGAACTACAGCGGAACCTGCAGCATTACCTCCGGGCCCTGGTATTACTCGAACGACGCCACGTCCGACAGGGCGAGCCCATACATATACTCCTCCAGCCTGGTGCCAGGGCAAGCCTACTGGATAAAGGTGGCTGGAGCCTGCAGGCTGGGCGGTGCGAATGCAGATGTTCCGCCAGCGCCTCCTGCTTAAGGTGCGGTATTATGAACAACATGTTGCTGGCGTGCCTGCTCGCAGCCGCGCTATTGCTCGCCTACGGCTGTGCAGCAGCGCCGCCTGCAAACCCTCCAGCGAACGAGGACATG
>JAHFEN010000059.1 GCA_023248455.1 Microcaldota archaeon
CTTCCTCCAAAAGCCCCGAGCACTCGAGGGCCACGCAAATTACAAACATCCCGAAAAGGAAAAGCAGGACCTCAAAATTTATCGACCCTATCGCATCAGAAGTCGAAATCGCCCCAAAAAGCACGGCCGCAGCGGCCCCAGCAGCCATCGCAAGATAAATGGGTATCGAAAACTTCCCTACCTGCCGCACTGCAATCAGGGCAAGCACTATTCCCAGCACTATCAGCGCAATCATCCGGTCGCCTTCGCACTCTTCTCTCGCTGTTCGTACTGAATCCCAGAAAAAGAATAAAAAGCCGTGCGCACTCCCCCAAAGCCGTGTTGTGCTCAGAAGCTACGTATAAACGTTTTTGTGATACTTACTTGCAACGTGGCAGTTTTTGGGCGCTTATTGACTTCTATACGCAGCCGTCAGAATGACAGCAGGAACAGCCACAGCGGCACAAGCTGGACAATTTTCCCATCCTTTGTTTTATGCGCCTCGAACTTGTCTTTTGTGACCATCACACCGTATTTCACGTTCCCAAAATGCTTGAAGAATGAGTTAAGCCCCTTGAAGTCCTCAGGGATTATGCTGTTCTGGTATTTCACCTCAATCGGGGTAAACACTCCGTTAGGAGCTTCAACTACAAAATCCACCTCATATTTGTTCTTCCAATAGAAGATTGGCCGCCCTGCCTTTGCCAGGTGCGTATAGGCGCAGTTCTCGGCAATCGCGCCAATATTTTTCATGCCAAAGCGGCTCGTGTGGAAGGCCGAGTCCACTAGCATTATCTTTTTCTCTTTCCTGAATTGCTGCGCAGTGCTTTTTGCATAATATTCAACCAGCCTGATTAGATAAGACTCTTCGATGTAATGCAGGTAGTTTTGGGTGGTGTTCTTGTTTTCCGAAATGGCATCTGCAATCTTCCGGTAGCTGAACCGCTGAGCCGCATTCTGGACCAGGAACAGCGCAACCTTTTCGAGGTTTTTCACATCCTTTATTTCCCACAGCTTCACTATGTCCTTGTAGATGACCTCGTCAAAATATTCATTCGCTATCTGGTTCTTTTTGTCCGCGGTTGCCAGCACAATCGCTGGAAAACCGCCAAACTCCATGTACTCCTGCGCAAACGCGCCCAACCCCAGCCGAACAAGCGCCTTGTAATCCTTTTCAAACTCCTTTTTCATCTGCGGCAAGGCAAGTTTTTTTGCCAGGAGGAATTCCTCAAAGGAAAACGGGGTCACCGTGGTCGGCATCATCCTGCCGGTGAGGAAATGCAGGTTCTTGCTCGTCCTTAGGGTGGCTGACGAGCCGGATATGATGAATTTGATCCTTCCCCTGTAAGTGTCGTAGAGGTTCTTGCACTGCAGCTCCCATCCGTCATAATACTGCACTTCATCCAGCACCATGAGCTTTTTGCCCTCACCAAGCGAATCGAAGATTTCTGCAATGTCGGTCAGGTACTTGAAACTCTCGCGCACCTTGACATCGTCGCAGTGTACAAACAGGATATTCTGCGGGTTGAACTTGTTTTCCTTCATCAGCGCATCCAAGGCCTGGTAGATTATGGTGGTCTTGCCGCAGCGCCTTATGCCGCTTATCACCTGTATGAAATCGTCGTCAATCCACTTCAATACCTCTGAGAGGTACTTCTTTCTTGCCAGCCCTGGCCAAGAGGAGGGAACCTCACCAGTCCTCCACCATGGATTCAATGCGACAAACAACGAAAGCCTTTCAGATGCCATGCTCACCATTTGGACGAAAAAGAATAAAAATCTATGTTTTGGTCATTAGATTGACCAAAATCATATATATATTGGTCAATGCATTGACCAAGTTGTGCTCAGAAGTTACGAGTCTCACGTTTTTCGGATACTTAGTGTCCTATGCTCCCCAAGCATCTGTTTTTCCGGCTTTCGAGAGTTATTTTTTCGCATGCGCTGGAATTATTAGTTGCGTAAGCGTATTGTTCATAACATGCATCCGGATTCAAATCATCCAGTGCACATACGGAAGAATTTTTTGTTTGGAATGCCACTACTCCGTAGCAGTTTAAACCCACACCTTTGCATAATGATGCATTGTTCATCTTTGCAATTGGCATTATTACGTTTCTGTAAATACACTCCTGTGAGGAATGCGGGCCCCCTTTACGGCAATCAGAAAGATTTTGCTTAATACGATCTTCTATGCTGGGCGTTGTGCAGCCAAAAAGCAGCATGCCACAAAGAATTAAAATCGCCAGCAAAATTTTCATTCGAGCACCATCAAGAAATTATCAGCAATAGGCTTTTTACGGGTTTTGAGGTTTCTATATTCTAATAGTGGTAATTAATGATATTAAGCGCTCAGAAGCTACTCCGTTGGGTCATCGCCTTGCGGCTAACCCACTGGAGCGGTGTCATCATAGCGGAGTGATAAGCTGGGAGCAGTATTTATGGCTTCCTTTTTGGGTTGAGCCATTGGGATCATCTGTTGCCTTCTGCTCCCTATGGTTTCCATTTTATCGAGCAGCCCTGCGAGAAAAGGAAATCAGGATCCGGTTTCCTGCCTGCCAATACTGAGTCGATAGCTTCTTCCATGTGGTATTTCGAAGGCCGTTTCCAAAACTCAAGCGGCGTCATGACGTCATCCAGCCTTCCATGGTAGGCGAGCCTCATATCTGAATCGAAAAGGAAAGGGTCGGGGGTGCAGACTGCGCCGAATGCCTTCGCGGTTTCCTGTGTTTCATCGTATAAGTAGTCGAACTTGAAGCCTTTTTCATTTGCGGTTTTTTTCATCTTCTCAAACGAGTCGTCTGGGTAACTTTTCGCATCATTTGGGTTTACGCCAACCATCTTCATGCCTTGGCGTGAATATTTCTCGTAAATCTCGTTCATCCTTCCGAATTTGGCCTGCGCAAACGGGCAGTGGTTGCAGGTGAATATCACAAGCAGGGCCTTTGCCCCATTATAATCAGAAAGCGAATGCATTTTGCCGTCAGTGCCCTTCAGTGAAAAGTCAGGGGCAGCGTCCCCGCTCTTCAATTTCTTGGCATCTGATTGGACAAGTGTCATGGCAATCCCCTGAAGCTAGTACAATACTATTACTGGCTCGGTGTATCTCCGGATCGAGCTTTCTCCCAGCCTTCGCTTGAGTGAGGCATCCATCATCTCCTTGCAGACCTCAGGCGACTCGGAAAGCCAGCCCAAGTGCAGGTTCAGCCTGATTATCCTGTCGGGTATCACGTGCCTGGTGCTCTTGGGTGGCATTGGCTTGCCCTCCACAGCCGCTGATATTATCTCATCCTTGGTGTAAATCCTGCGGCAAAACACAGCATAGCCCTGGTTCAGGTACTGCTCCCACCTGTCGTCTGCAACGTACTGCATGTCCCTGCCCTCTGTTGCTGCAATGAACTTCCTCTGCTGGGAAATCACGCCTTGCACCGAACGCTCGTTGGAATCGTAAAGGTAGCATTCCCTTTTGCCATCGTTCTTCTTCACGTAAAGGAAAGTGGCGTCCATCCTATTTATGGCAGCCATTCCTGCGTCAAAGTCAACCAGCTCAGGCTTGAACCCGTTTATTTCACCGTGGCCGATTATTTTGGAGACAGGGAACCAGCTTCCAGCCACTATTTCCGGGCTGTTATAGTCCACCACCTGGCAGGCGGCATTGGGGCACTTGATGAGCTCAAGGACTTTCTTGCGGTGGTTGCCGTCCACCACAATGTAATGATTGCCCTCCACGATGAGCGGATCCACCAGCCTTCCCATGTTCAGCATTCCCTCGCGCAATCGCTGGAGGTTGAAAGGTATGGTTTCCTCGTGGCTGAGGAGTTTATCCACAGGGAGTATCTGGAGCCTGCTTATTATTTCTTCCGGAAGCATGTGCGCACCGACAAAAGAGGCGTAATACTATTTTTAAATGCCTCTGGCGACGGATACGTCAATCGACCAGATGGGAATTTTCGCGTTTTTGCCTCAGCCGCTGTTAACCACATCACATTGAATCAGCGGTTGTTCATATCATCATCGGCGAACGCAGATAGCCGATGAATTGCTCAACCGCAGTTGAACTGATTCACAGGCGGTTAAGTACTGGCGAACAAGATATTAGAAAGTATGCCTTGCTCCTTCTTCAATGATTCGGGGCAGATTTGGAACAAAGCATTAAAATCTGCCCCATGCAATTACTCGCAAGTGGGTAGAAAAAAGGTGAGAAGATGATATCAGACATAATATTCCTGCTTCTGCGGAAAGGGGCGCACCATGAGCCGAAGCGGGTCACCACAAGCGAGGTGGCTGAAAGCATCGGCGTGTCCCAGCAGACAGCATCAAGAAAGCTCATACAGCTGGAAAAATCAAGACAGCTTGAGCGCACCGGGGGCAAGGTTTTTCTCACGAAAGAGGCTATTTCAGAAGTGCGAAAGCTAATCCGCGAAGTGATGGATTCGCTTGAAGGGACTAGCATAACATTCATGGGCTCGGTTGTGGCAGGGATCGGCGAGGGCGCCTACTACCTCTCGCAAAAGGGCTACGCAGACCAATTCTCAAAGAACCTGTCCTTCAAGCCGTTCGCAGGCACGCTAAACGTAGCAATCGAGGATGGCGATATTGAAAAGAGGATATTGCTCCGCCAGCAGAAGCCAATCATGGTCAACGGATTTCGGAAAGGCGGCAGGACATTCGGCAAGATAGAGACATACCGCTGCGCGCTTTCAGGCATCCCCTGTGCAATAGTCTTCCCTGAGCGCTCGGTGCATGGCTTGCGAGTTCTTGAGATAATCTCGCAATTCAACCTCAGGAAAAAGCTCGGCTTGGCTGACGGCTCGAAAGTGGTTGTGGAAGTAGTGGCGAACTGATCCCTACTGCCAGCTTCCCAGTTTTGTCTGCGCGCCGACCTCTTTCATCTGCTTTTCCGCGTTCTCGCAGGTGCGCCTCACTCGCTCCTCTGAAAAGTCGTGCCCAGTGCACAGGAATTTTATCAGCCGTTCGGTTTTCATGCTCCCGAATTTTATGCCAACCCCTTTTTTCACCGGTGGCTCAAGAAAAAAACTCTCCACGCTGCTGAAGAGCTCTAGTTGGTCTGCTGCACCGGCTTGCCTAGCCGCCTCCTGAAGTGATTTGCTTTCCTTAACAATCTTCAGCGCCTTTTTCGGCCCGACACCTTTCACTCCCTCGTCAAAATCAGTTCCAACCAGTATGCCCATCCAGATGAGCTGCCTTCTTGTGACCCCATAGGAATCCAAAACCTTCTGAAGCTCTATCAGCTCAGGCGCAATCTCTGCGTATTCCCCCCTGCCAGGGATTTTCCTCCTTCCGCCTATGGAAAGGTTGCGGAGGAGCAGGGGCGCGCCGAAGAGAAGGCAGTCAATGTCCTGCGAGGCAACCGCATCCACCGTGCCATCGATTGCAAGCTCCGCTGCCTGCGCCTCGCCTTCTGAGGGCGACTCCACAACAGGTATCCCCATCAGCTCGAGCAATTCCTTGGACTGCCTTGCCATGTCGGGAGTTAGCCGGGAGGTCGCCTGGGCCGCTTTTCTTGCCTCGGCAATATTCCCCTTTTCAAGCGCTGCCTTCCAGGCAGCCTCTGCAATCTTTTTTTTCTCCGACCTTTCCGATAGAACGTCACCCTTGAAGCCAGGGGGCTTCCCGTCAAAAACATAAACTGGGCGGATGCCGCTCTCAAG
>JAHFEN010000060.1 GCA_023248455.1 Microcaldota archaeon
TAAAAGGCTGATGTTCCATTTGCTACAATTTGTACTATCCTATCTCTTCCGCCATTTCTAAGAGCAGTTTTTTCGGGTCGGGCGACTTTATGAAAGCAGACGCCAGGAGCACTCCTTTCGCGCCAAGCTCTATTGCCCTCCTCACGTCACCAGGCGTGGTCACTCCGGCCCCGCAAAGCACAGGCGTTTTATTCACCTCTGCAACAGCATCCACTGTCCCTGACACAACATCGGGTTTGGCTGTTGACACCGAAATGCCGCTTCCGATGAGCTCAGGCGGCTCGACGGCGATGAATGTGGGCTTGAATTTCGCCAGTATTGCCGACTCTGCAGCATCCTTTGTGCAAAGCATGCTCTCCAGCCTGCAATCCCGAAGCCTTGCAACCGCGCTTCCTATTGCAGCATCCCCAATCCTCCTTTCCGAGTGGTTCACTAGGCTTCCAGCGCAGCCCGCAGCATGAATGGACTCGACAGAAACAGTGCCGGTGTGCGCGCCCGGCTCCTCGAAGTCCACGTGCTGCGCAAAAACGTCCTTGTAAAACCCCGCAGCATCCGTCAGGTCCACGAACTGGGGTGCGACAATTACCCTCACGCCGGTTTCCCTGCTTACTCCCTTTGCAATCTGCACGAGTGCGTGCCCCTTCCTGCCAAGCGATTCGGGATACGTCTTCAGGTTGAGAGCAATTATTGGCTTCATAGAACCGTACCAAATACCCCAATAACCTTCTTAAACAATTGCAGCCTTGCTTCCGATGTTGTAAATGTCATACCTGAAGGACTTGGTTTTCTCAAGCTCGCCCACAACCTGCGCCTGTACCAGTTTTTTTACCCCGAGGTAGGCTTCCCTCCCAACTTCCAAGTTCCCAATTGCGTATCGCTTTCCTTTGGTATTGAAGCAGAACATGCTGTCCTTCAGGTCCTCGCAGTTGTGGCAGAAGTAGCAGTCAGCACAGTTGTTCGAGTCGTTCACCTCGAAGCACCTGGTGAGCTTGGTCGAGCTGTAGCACTTTATGCAAAACGAGCAGTCGGTGGCAAGCGAGCAGCCGAAGAGATTTTCGGATGTCCTTGACCAGTAGCTGTAGCCTATGAACTTGGAAAACCAGCAGCACGCCACGCGAAAGCAGTACTGCGTCGGCCCGTATGCGCACGACTCCGCGGTTCCAATGTTCTCCCCCCAGATGATTTCCGGCGTGGTCGTGCTTATTCCTGAAAGAAGGCCAGGTGCAGATGATATGGTCAGGGCATCGGCATCCTTCTCGCTTATTTTCTTCTGCCCAAGCAATAGCGCCTCGTCAGCCTTCACCATCCTTTTTCCAAGCGCAAGGAAAAATCTCACAGAGGGAATATAGACCGTCCTTTCGCTTACGGCGGACTTCCTTCCGGTTATCCTTCCCTCCGGTGCCCTTGAAAGCAGCCATTCGCCATAATCCTTTAGCTGGCTAAGAGACCTCCCAAAGATGATTTGGGTCACTGTTGCGAAATGGTCATCTATCTCCATGGTCATTTCCCCGCAATTATATCATATATCGAAGGCACGGAATGTTTCTTTCTGAGAAGCTCCCTGGCTTCGGAGAGGAGTTTTGCCTTTAGCTCATCGTACTTCTCCTTTGGCAGCTCAAGGTTCCCAACGCACCTTCTTTTGCCCCTCAGGTTGAAGCAGAAGAGGCATTCCTGGCAGTTTTCGATATTCGCGCTGTAATGTATGTCTGACGATGTATAGACATAATAGCATTCAAAATGTCTGCTCGTTTCATACATCTCCGCGCATGCGATGGAGAACTTGGTGCCCTTCCCTGCGCTTACGCAGCCGAAAATCGATTCGGAATATTTGCCAATCTGCGTGTATGCGACGTTCTTGCTGTAAATCACGTCCGAAGAGCGGAAAACGTTGGTGGAATCGACTACTCTCGTTGACTGGGTGACAAAGCCCGAATTCCCGAGCACAATGTTGCCTGCGTAGAGCCGGACTTCCGACAGCGCCCAGACCGCTGAATCGATGTCCTTTATGGAATTGATGTCCAGCTTGGCGTTTGCAGCCATCTTGGTATAATCACCCATTTCCTCATCCAAAATGAACCTTGTCCCTTTTGGGTAGTTTCCGAATACGGTAACAGGCTTTCCGGATAAAGCGGACTTTTCTATTCTGCATGGCTCTGCGTATCTTGAAAGGTACGCCTCAAGCTCCTGCAGCGGGCAGACTCCCCCTCCAAGCACTATCCGGCTGGTGCTTTCCCATGCCCTGTTTATGGCAGCGAGCGTGGCATTGTCATTTTCCTGCATTTTTCCCATTGCATATCGGAGCGTTCTGAACCGTTTTAAACCCTTCTTCCTCTATCTTCAACCAGTGCCGACGCGGCAGACACACTGGAGCTTCGGTTCCACTTATCTGCCACGAACGCATTAAATTGCCGACGTGGCAGAATCCGGTATCGCGCTAGACTCGAGATCCTACCGGCTTTTGCGGGGAATCTAGTGCCCTTCGGGGCTTAGGAGTTCAATGACAGCCCAAGGGGCTCCGCCCCCTTAGTCCGTCACCGCCCAAACCCCCTCCTCTGACAAGAGGAAGGTCTTGGCGGACCCCAAAAGAAATGAGAACCTTGGTTCGTGAACAAATCTCCTCGTCGGCGCTTTTTTTCTTTTCCATTCGCCTTTCCGCTAATCTTAAATATTCCCCCCGTCAAGCCTAGTCCATGAAATTGCCACCCTTTGCAAAGCGCCTTGATTCCCAATGGAAGAAAAAAACCGGCATGATGGACCAGCGGCTCAACGAGTTCTACAGGATTTTCAAGAAGAAGCATTACCCGACGGCAGACGACCTTTTCTTTGCCATAGAGGATCTGCCAAGCATGGGGAAGGAGTACTGGTTCCTCTACTTCTGCGCGCCTCCGAATGAAGAACAGGTAGTGCTCACGCTTGGAAGGTCGGTTGAGCCGGTAAAGGTGAATGAAACTCGCGTGCGCTTTGAAGAGAAGGAGGATAGCGTGCCATGCGCCGCAGTCTGCTGGCTCTATTCAGGGAAAAAGCAAGTTGTGTTCGATTCTACTGCGGATGTTTCAATAGTTGAGTCCGGTGGAAAGACACGCAGCCTTTGCGCTCAGAGCGGAAATAGCAAAATATCGATATCTGGGAGATACCCAAAGTATTCAGTCGAGCTTGTTTCTGCCGGAAAAAAGGTCTTTACAGCCAAAGCATTCCCCCCCAAGAAGGGCATGCCGTTTGAAATGGTGCACCTCCTCAAAACGCCGGTGGTGCCGCGATTCGGGGCAGCGATGATAAACTATTACTTTGACTTCAAGGGCAAGCTTGAGGGCAAGGAGCTTTCCGGCAAAGCGTACTTGCAAAAAGTGGTCGCTGTCCTGCCCCTCGCCCCATGGAACTGGGTCCGCTTGCATTTCAAGAAAGGCGCCATACTGGACTTTTTCACAGGAAAGCCGCTTGGGCCCAAGTCGGACGTGCGCTTTGCCTGCAACGACTACTTAGAGCTGAATGGGAAGAGGATAATGCTGCCAGGGCTCAAGCTCTCCTCGTATCTTTCGGGCGAAAAAAGAATATGGGTTCTCTCAAGCAAGAACTTTTACTGTGCTATGGAAACTTACTCTCTCCAGCCTTTCATTATGGAGCAGAAGACCACCTTCCGGTACGATGAATATTTGGTGAAACTGCGCGCATTCGCCTTTTGCTACGGTGCGCGAGAATACGCGCTTGAAGACCTCGGTGAAGGAGTGGGCTTGGTGGAGGATGCCAGCGGCTATCTTCTCTGATAAGAACTGCCAGGAGATCCGGACGCAAGAATCAGATGAGGAAACCCCAGGAGTTTTCCATGTTGCCCCAGCCGTTCTCAAGCTCTATCATCTCCCCTGAATCCAAAGTCAGTTTTAGCTTTGCGGTCGCAGGATACTCGTTGTAGATAAAAGCTGATTTGGAAGGCAGGGGGCCGATTTTCTTAATGAACTTCCAGCTTGAGTGTGAATATGCATCTGCCACTCCAGCCACGCTGAATCCTTTGCCGCCCCCCCTTAGCTCATGCCTCCAAAGCCCTGCGCCTATTTTCACCGGTTTCACTTCCAGCCGTTTTCCGCTGAAAATCCTGCAAGTTGGCGCATGGTAAAGAAGCAAGTCCTGCTTTATCGGAAGCGTGGGCTTGCGAAGATTGGCTCCCCAAAGATTCTCTGCAAGTGCAGCCCTCCCCAGGTAAGGCACCATAGACGTGAAGAAGCTCCCGTCCCCGAAGTGGTAAAGCCCCCAGTACCACTGCGGAGGCGGGACAGCCACCAGTATCTTCTGGAAGTAAGCGGTGCCGGCAATCCCTTTTTTGGTTCCGTCCTCACCAGTCTCAAAACCCGAAAGTTCCATTATCTCGATGCGCGTGCCTTCCACACCCATTCCTCCTGGAAGCTGACTTGCGCCAAAGGTCGGTCCAACAGCAGGGTGGCGGTCAGTCTGCTTTGCGCGGAACTCAAACGTCCTGCCCACGCCATTTATCCTTGTGACAAACTCCTCGCCTTCTAAATAGAATTCACTGGGCGTTTTACCTGGTGCTGATAGCCTCTTATTTTCCATGTCGACTGTCATATTGCTTTTTTCAAGCACAAAGTCATGGTGCATATCATGCCCGTCAAAATACCATGCGGCAACAGCGCCATTCAGCTTCCACCCATTCCAGGCCTTCTCAAGTTGCAGGGGGAATTCTATGTAAAGGGAATTGCACCTTATTTTCGGATCCTTTTTTATTGACCAAAGGATCATCACCTGCCTGCACTTGCCCGTCTTGATAGTATTCTCATCGTGAATGAAAAAGAGCCAGAACCACCAAAACCACTCGCCAGGTATCTCCCAGCTATCCGGGGGCGTCCAGATTCGTGCAATCAGCTCCCTGGTTCTAGTCCGATCCGGCCCGTCCATATTGCACCTTTTTTAAGGAATTAGTTTATATTTGCCCTTCATTGTTCTGCGATGGTTCAGTCATGGAAAATTACGATGCAATAGTTGTCGGCGCAGGGCCGGCTGGCTCCGCCGCTGCGCTCTTCATAGCGGACGCAAACAATTCAGTCCTCCTCCTGGACAAGTCCTCTTTCCCGCGGGAAAAGGTCTGCGGTGATGCATTCAGCGGAAAATCCATAGGCGTCATGAGGGAGCTCGGGCTGATTGAGGAGATACAGAAATTTCAGCACGGCAAAGTCTGCGGCATTTCCATGACTGCCCCTAACGGCAAGAGCATCACAGTCGCATTCCCCAAGGCAGACGGCATGGATATCGCAGGTTACACGATAAGGAGGCAGGACCTTGACAGCATATTCTTCAATGCTGCGAAACAGCACAAGAACATACGGGCAATAACAGGCTTCACGCTTCAGGGACTGCTAAAGAACGAATCCGGTGCAGTCATCGGTGCCGAAGGTGCGGGCGCTGACGGGATAAGGCAATCCTTCAAGTCACGCGTGGTGGTTGGCGCTGACGGTGCGGCATCCGCAGTCTCCCGCCTGCTTGGCCTTCCTACATTGCCCCTTGAGCATGTATACTCGGCAGTGCGCGGCTACTACCGCGGCATCGAAGGGCTGACGGAAAACATAGAGCTTTTTTTCATAGACGGCGTGCTTCCTGGTTATCTCTGGATTTTTCCCATGGGCGATGGATTGGCAAACGTG
>JAHFEN010000061.1 GCA_023248455.1 Microcaldota archaeon
AATAGACAAGCACATAGCTGCGACAGCTTCCGGCTTGATCGCAGACGCGCGGCGGCTGGTCGACCTTGCCCGCCTCGAGTCTCAGAGGCACAGGCTGGCATATTCCGAGGCTGCTTCAGTTGAAACCATCACAAAGGAGCTTTGCGACCTCATGCAGGTCTACACGCAGTACGGCGGCATCCGCCCGTTCGGCGTGTCTCTGCTTGTCGGCGGATTGGACACCGAGCCGCGATTGTACGAGGCGGAGCCCTCGGGCGCCCTAACCGGCTACCTTGCGGACGCAGTGGGATCGGGCAAGAAGGAAGTCGAGGAGTTCTTTGAGAAGGAATACAAGCAGAACATGTCCCAGGACGAGGCAATCGCCCTTGCGATAAAGGCGCTCAAGAAATCCGGCGACCTCACGATAAAGCCCGAAACGCTTGAAATCGCGGTTGCAACAATGAAGAAAAAGGAGTTCACCATCCTCTCGCAGAAAGAGGTCGAGAAGTACATCAAGTAAGGGATCTTCCTTTCGGATGTTCGCATGACGAGCCTTGACAAGTCGATAACCGCGCATATGGACATTGCAGGAGACCGCTATGAGATACTGGTCGACCCCGACCTGGCATACCTCTACAGGATCGGGCAGAAGAAGGAGCTCAACAACGTTTTAGTGGTCGAGGAGGTATTCAAGAATTTCCGGAACGGCGATCGTCACACAAGCTCATCGCTCCAGAAGGCGTTCGGGACAAATGACATTTACCAGATCGCCGAGCGAATACTGAAGAAGGGGGAAATACAGCTCACCACCGAGCAGAAAAGGAAAATGCTCCAGGAGAAAAAGAAGCAGATAATCGCGATTCTCATGCGCGAGTGCATTGACCCCAGGACAGGGGGCCCACACACGCAGATGCGCCTGGAGCAGGCGCTTGAGGAGTCCCGCGCGCACATCGACGGCTTCAAGGACGCCGCAGAGCAGCTGGACGATATCATCAAGGCAATGCGGCCGATAATACCCATGAAATTCGAGCACGTGAAAATCGCGGCGAAAATATCTCCGCTGCACGCGCAGAGGATTTACGGCATGCTGAAAGGCTACGGAATACAGAAGGAGGAATGGGCCCGCGACGGAAGCCTCATAGTCGTCATAGAGATGCCCGCAGGGATGCAGGGCGAATTCTATGACAGGCTGAACAAGGCAACCGCAGGCACAGCAGAGACGAAGATCGTGAAATGAGACGCAGCATGTTCCGGCAGGAACAGCCAAGCGAACGTTGCGAAAAAGATCATGATGTGGGACATCAGGCCGGAATCCAATTCATATTCGGTGATTTATGTGGCGGAAAACAGGATTGTAATGCCTGGCGAGGTGCTTTCCGACAAGCCCGAGAGGATAAGCTACGCGTTTGTGGACAAGGGGAAGACCTACTCAACAGTGGTCGGGCTTTACTCGGAGGGCAAGCTGGTCCCGCTCGAGGGCCCCTACGAGCCCCTGCCAGACGACCTCATTGTGGGGATAATCTCAGAAATAAAGTTCTCTGGCTATTCCGTTGAGATTAACTGCCCCTATGTCTCATTCCTCTCCTCGCGCGAGATACGCGAGCGCTACGATATGGGGGACGCGATATTCGCTCGAATTGACAGGGTGGATGAGGTGAAGAGCATCGACCTTGTGGATGCGAAAAAGCTGCCAATCGGCAGGCTGGTCAAGGTCTCGGCAGTGAAAATCCCGAGGATTATTGGCAAGAAGAATTCCATGATTGACATGCTGATCTCCGCGACCGGATGCGAAATATCCGCAGGCAGGAACGGATATGTCTGGATAGCAGGCAAGGGCAATGCCACGCTTGCCGAAAAGGCAATTCGCATGATTGAGACGCAGGCGCACACCTCCGGGCTTACCGACCGTGTGGCCGCATACCTGAAGGCGAATTCTCAAAAATAATCTTCAAACGGTGATAAAATGGGTGCAACAGGAAAGGACAGGCCAAAGCTTTTCGACAGCGGGAAGCGCGTGGACGGCAGGTCGGTTGACAGCCTGCGGAGCATAAAAATAGAGGCGCGCGTGCTCAACGACGCCGACGGCTCAGCCTACATAGAATGGGGCAAGAACAAGATCCTCGCAGGGGTGTACGGGCCGTCAGAATGCATACCGAGGCACGACCAGTCTCTGTACCGAGCGGTGATCAAGTGCCGCTACAACATGGCTCCATTCTCAGGAATGGAGGAGCACGGCAGGAGCGGGCCCAACAGGCGCAGCAAGGAGCTCTCCAAGGTAATAAAGGAGGCGTTCGAGAACGTGATAATCTCCGAGAACTTCCCAAAGACGCAGATAGAGATATTCGTCGAGGTCCTGCAGTCCGACGGCGGAACCCGCTGCGCTGCGGTCACGGCGGCCGCGGTCGCTCTTGCGGACGCGGGAATCCCCATGAAGGACCTGATAAATGCGGTCGCAGTGTGCAAGATCGACGGGCAGATGGCTGTAGACCCTGGCAAGGAGGAGGACAATTTCGGCGAGTCCGACATGCCCATGGCCTTCTCGCCGCGCACAGGCGACATACTGCTCTTCCAGATGGACGGGCTGCTTTCCAGGGACGAGCTTGCAGAGGGAATTGGCCTCGCAAGGAAAGCATCCGAGAAAATCCGGAAAATACAGGTGGACGCGATTGCAAAGGTTTACGATGAGCCAAAGGAAGAGCGCTTCCTCGTAATTAAGTAATTGCGATTTGAAAAGGTGTTCCCATGGAATCTATAAACGAAATAAAGCGGGACGTGCTCTCAGCCGTGCTTGCAGCAGGCAAGCGGGCGGACAGCCGGGGCATGTACGACTACAGGAAAATAGTGGTGCAGCCAGCCATACTCCAGAACGCCGAAGGCTCGGCAATGGCTTCAATCGGCAAGAGCCAGGTGATGGTTGGGATAAAATTCGACATCGCCGCTCCCTTCGCAGACAGGCAAAATGAGGGCGTGCTCTCGACATCAGCGGACCTGCTCCCCCTTGCTTCGCACCTGTTTGAAACCGGGCCGCCAAGCGAAGAGGCAATCGAGCTTGCGCGCGTGGTTGACAGGGGGATACGCTCCTCGAACACCATAGACCTTCAGTCTTTTTTCCTTGAAGAGGGGAAGGTGCTTGCGCTCTACGTTGACATATACACCCTTGACCACGACGGCAACCTTATTGACTGCTCCTCGCTTGCCGCGATGAGCGCGCTTCTCTCTGCACGCATGCCGAAAATCGAGGAAGGCAAAATCATCAGGGGCGAGTTCGCGGGAAAGCTCCCGATAAAGGAGAAAGTGGTCACCTGCACATTCGGCAAAATCGGCGAGCGGATGTTCCTCGACCCATCGCTTGACGAGGAAAAGGGCATGGACTGCCGCATGACCCTTGCCACCACGAGCGAGCAACTGTGCGCAGCGCAAAAAGGGGGCTGGGGCACCTATTCAGAAAGGGATATAATGGAGTTGCTGGATATCTCGATGGAAAAGGGCAAGGGGCTCCGGGAATTGCTCTAGGCAATTGATGGTGATTTGAATGTCCAAAAGGAACGTAAGGTACGGCGCAGAGCTTCGCAAGCGCGCAGACAAGGTCGACACGCTTCGCCAATCGCTTTTCCCTTGCCCTGCCTGCGGCAAGAAAAAGGTGAAGAGGACAGGGAACTCGCTATGGAGCTGCAAGAGCTGTGGGGGGGTTTTCGCAGGAGGCACCTATTCTCTTTCCACGCCTTCAGGCGAAGTGGCGGCAAGGCTGGTTGAGGAACACAAGAATAGGTGATTGAAAGTGCGCCTGGCAAGCACGAAGAATGGCCGGGCTTTTGAAACGCGATGAAAAAGAGGTCATTCCAATGTACGTATGCTCCAACCCAAAGTGCAAGAAGATGATAGAGCGTCTGGACACAAAGTTCACTCGCTGCCCTCATTGCGGCCATCGCGTGCTCTACAAGAAAAGGGAGCCTGTTGCGCGCGAAGTGTCCACAGACTGATTTGTGATTCCGGTGCTCATTACCACAGGCAAAAAACCGGGAAACATTTCCCGGCTCATGGCAAAATCGCTAGCCTTGGCCATCCCGGGCTGCCGCCTTGAGAACAGGGGGGGCCGCACCCTTGCTTCCCTCATTTCAAAAGCCAGGCACTTTCATTTTGACCGCATCTGCACAATCTATGAGGAAAAGGGCAAGCCGCATGAAATCGCATTCATGGAAATTGGGGAGGAAAGCGGATGGGGCTGGCTTTCTCCAAGGATAAAAATAAACAGAGTCTCCTTCCCTCGCAAGCCATTTGCGAAAATCCGGCAGTCGAATCGACTCCAAATCTCAGGTCCCAGGGCAAGAATCCTGGCCTACCTCCTGTCCCCCCGCAATTCTTCAGACGAAGCAGAGTCTATGATCGCCTCCTCGTCCAACAAGCTATCCATTCTCGTCGCAAATAAAAAGCTTCTCGGGCTAGGGGTTAGGTATGAAAAGTGATGGGAAAGAAAAGATATCCTGCTCAGCGACCCTTCGGCTCGATTTCGCTTCAGAGAAGTCAGCCAAGGCCGCTTTTCATGCGCTTTTGCAGGAAGCCGACTTTTCGCACAGGGGCGGTTCCATCGTGAAGCTCGATTCGAAGTCAGTAGTCTTGGAGATAAAAGCGGAAGACCCGGTCTCATTGCGCGCGTCGTTGAACTCCTACCTCCGCCTCATGCACATTATTAAATCTGTTGAGCAAGATACTGGATAAGGAGGATAATACCAAGGTGATTCTTATGGCAGAACCCATCCGCAACTCGGCAGACCTTCAAAAGCAGCTTGCAGAGTTCCAGGAAACACAGCGGCAGCTGCAGCTCATGGCAGCCCAGCGCCAGCAGCTTTCACTGCAGGTGGAGGAGATAAAGATCGCCGAGGAGGAGCTTGGCAAGACTGAAAAGGGCATCTACCGCGCGGTGGGCCCGCTTCTCATCGAAACAACCAAGTCGGACGCGATGGCCGACCTCAAGGGCAAGAAGGAGCTTTTTGAGATGCGCGTAGGGGTGCTTGGCAAGCAGGAGGAAAAAATCCGGCCAAGGCTTGACGAGCTTCGCGCAGGACTGGAAAAAGCCATCCGCGAAGGCAAGGCCAGATAGTGGGTTGCCTGATTTTTCAAGTGAGGGTGCATTATGGTCAAGGCATCTGGCAAAGCCAATGCTGGGAAAACAGCATCGCATATTTTTCCGGGCAAAGGCTCAAAGCGCACCATACTCACCTTCCATTCGCTCGGCGATCTTGACGCTGTGGGCTCAGCAATCGCAATGCTGCGCTTCCTTGGGAAAAAAGCAGTGATCGCTCCTCCAGACAGGATGAATTCATCCGCAAGAAAGCTTGTGGACTACACCGGAACGCCAACCACACTTTTTTCAGACCTTAAAGTATCCCCCAATGACTCCGTAATAGTGCTCGACTCTGCCTCCCCCCACCTGCTTTCGCACCTTGCAGGCATTAGGCCTGATGTGATAATCGACCACCACGCAAAGCTCGGCGGGGAAATTTCCGCAAAAAAGGAAATAAACGACCCCCTTGCTTCCTCCACGTGCGA
Source organism: Microcaldota archaeon (assembly GCA_023248455.1). GTDB lineage: Archaea > Micrarchaeota > Micrarchaeia > Anstonellales > Anstonellaceae > UBA10161. Next base: position 5,527 of record JAHFEN010000061.1, read on the forward strand.
AATGCTCTATTTCATGCTCCATCCATCCGACAGGATCTCGTGCATGGCGCTCCTGCTCG
>JAHFEN010000062.1:0-2736 GCA_023248455.1 Microcaldota archaeon
TTTTTTGTTTCGGCAGGCGTCATCGATATGCCGCAGTTCCTGTGCCCGTCATAGTGGTACTTTCCCTCTTCGGGGTAGAATTCATAGGTGCAAACAAGCTTCTTCTTCTCCCTATAGCGGATTGCCTCGTAAAGCTCCTCATAATTCATCCTGTCCAGATTGAACACGTTCGCCTCCCTTCCGATTTTCTCAGGCGAGTGCGAGTCTGAATTGGATAGGAGTTGAAGGCGGTCAAGGGAGGAAAGGCGCCAGTTCATGGCAGGGTCCGAGGACAGGCCTGTCTCAATTGCATACACGCTCTTCTCATACTCCCCCAGCGCCTCCTTGAGCGAGTCAAAGCCGCTCATGGAGCCGAAAACAGAAAACCAGGGGGTCCAGGCGTGCGCGGGTATGACGAGGTTCTTTTCCGACACGCCAAGCACTATCTCGCACATCTCAATTGCGCTCATGCCGAATATGGGCCTGCCGTCGCTTCTCAGGTTCCCCTTTTTGGCAAGCTTCTCGTTCACCTGCTGCGCCACTTCTATCGATGGCGCGAGCAATATTAGATGAATCCTTCTTCCCCTGCCCCCCTGCGAGTAGATGCAGCTCACTTCAGCAGAAAGCACGAAATTCACGCCGTCATACTGCAGGAAGCCCGAGTCAGACTCGATTGCCTTGCTTGAAAGCTCGGAAAGCCAGTCAGGGTGCGTGAAGTCACCTGTGCCAAGCAGGTCGATGCCCTTTATCTTCGCCCACTTGGAAAGAGTCTCAAGCTCCATGCCAGGCGATGTGGCGCGCGAAAACTTGGAGTGCATGTGCAGGTCTGCGACTGCCTTTGCCATCTGACGGAACCTCCCGCAGGAAATATGCCGAGTGGAATTAAAATACTCCCTTTGGAAGATTGAATCATGGGCAACATCTTCAGGCAGCCTAAAGGCGAGAACATTATTTTCAAGGACGAGTCAGCGCTCATGCCTGACTTCCTCCCTGACGAGCTTCCGGGAAGGGAGCGGGAAATACGCGAGCTTTCCTACTGCCTCTCCCCTGCTGCTGAGAAAAGGCAGCCAGAGCACGCCCTTCTCATAGGCCCTCCAGGCACTGGCAAGACATCCGCCTCGCGGTTCGTGCTCAAGCAGCTTTCCGAGTACTCCCAGCGCCCGCTCACCATATACATAAACTGCTGGGAGTCGCAGAGCAGGTTCGCGATACTGAGTTTCCTTGTGGCAGCGCTTGGCGAAGTGATGCCAAGACGGGGCATTGCAGCTGACGAGCTTCTCTCCCGCTTTGTGGAAATAGCGAAAAAAGACGGCAAAACGCCCATTGTGGTGCTCGACGAAGTGGACAGGCTGGAAACGCAGCAGGACGGCGTGCAGGTGCTATACGACCTTTGCAGGGCGAATGAGATGCACTCGCTCAAAAGCGGCGTGATTGCGATAACGAATGATACGGAGTTTCACACGCGCCTTGACTCAAGAGTGCGCTCATCTTTCATCCAGCACACGCTCAAGTTCAATCCTTACGCAGTTCCGCAGCTCAAGGAAATACTCTCGCGACGCGCCAAGCTGGCTTTTTTCGATGGCGCCCTGGATGCTGAAGTAGTCCCACTGTGCGCTGCAATAGCCCATAAGCGCGGGGGCGATGCACGGGTGGCGCTTTCGCTCCTCCTTTCCGCAGGCAAAGCTGCAGAGCGCGAGAATGCTGCCAAGGTCCTTGTGCAGCACGTTCGGCAGACGGAGGAGCAGGCTCTCGAGCAGTCGACAGTGAAGGCAGAGCGGAAGCTTTTGGACCTTGATGAAGTGGACTCAGAAATAGTGGCGGCAGTGAAAAAGGCAGGCAAGAAAGGGATAGAAAGCGGCAAGATCTACGACCTTCTTTCCAAAATATCAGGCGAGAGGAACATAAGGAAAAGGATTGACCTGCTAGAGAAGACAGGCATACTTGCCACTGAGGAAATACATCTTGGCACAGGAAGAAGCAGGCTTATCAGGATCAAGGAGTAGCTTTCACTCTCTTTATCAGAAGCCCCGCTGTCTGCTCGCTTCCTTGGTATCATCCGCTTTCCCTTCCTCTACTTTTTTTATTGCCTTTTCCATGCCCACCATCTCTTCCTTTCCAGTCTCAAGGTTCTTTAGCGTGACTTTCCCCTCCTTCTTCTCGCGCTCGCCGACAATCGCAATGTACGCGCACGATGCAGCTGCCGCCTCCATCTGCTTTCCGAATTTCCTTGAGTTCAGGTCGGTCTGCGTTGGAATGCCTGCCTTCCTGAACTCAGATGCCACTTGGAGCGCATATGAGTAGTATTCTTCACTCACATTGGCAACAAAGACCCCCAGCTTCTTTACAGCCGTATCCTTCATGAGCGCAATCAGTCTTTCTATGCCAAGAGATATCCCAACTGCATAGTCCCCCTGCCCGTACATTGCCAAGAGGCCATCGTACCTTCCGCCGCCTGCCACGCTCCCCATCTCCTTGCCAAGCGATATTTCGAATATCGGGCCGGTGTAATAGCCCAGCCCGCGCACCAGTGAGAAATCAAGCTCTACTTTGATGGCCTTGGAGTACTGGGGAATGAGCGAAAGCAGCTCCTTCAGGTCTTTTGCAGCTTCGGATGAATAGGCGGCGGCAACTTCCAGCTTTGAATCATTGCCTGCTTCCGCAGTCAATTCTGAAATGAGCTTTTTTGCAGCCTCTTTCTTTGCACCTACGCCAACCAGCATCCCTGCAGTTGCATCATCGCCGATTTTTTCGCGCTTG
>JAHFEN010000062.1:2746-5550 GCA_023248455.1 Microcaldota archaeon
GTTATTATCCTTCTGTCATTCAGCCTCACCACTGCCCCTGAAAAACCCAATTCTGAAATCGCAGTTGTGGCAGCAGCAATGAGCTCAGCCTCTGCACGCACGGCAGCGCAGCCGATTATGTCTGCGTCAGCCTGGTAAAACTCGCGGAACCTTCCCTTTTGCGGCTCCTCCTTCCTCCAAACAGGCGCGATGCAGTAGCGCTTGAAGGGCTTCTTGAAGGTGTTGGAGGATGCCACTCTCGCAAGGGGCACGGTCAGATCAAAGCGGAGCGCAAGCTTCCCGTCGTCCAGCCTGAAAAGCTGGCCGGCTATTTCCTCGCCAGACTTTTTCTCCAGCACTTCCACTGCCTCAAGCGCAGGCGTTTCCATGGGCACAAAACCAAAGCGCCGGTAAACCGACTTAATAGTGTCTATTGCCCATTCGCGCTTCTGCATTTCCTCAGGCAAAAAGTCGCGCATACCCTTTGGAGATGAGTAATCCATGGATCTAGCCCTTCATGCTTGAGTTTATCCATTCCCTGAGGTTTTCCTTTGTGGTCGCCCCTACCCTGTTGGCAATTACCTTGCCATTCTTGAAAAGCAGCAGCGTGGGAATGGATGCCACCTCGAACCTTTCAGAGATCTCGGGCTGCTCGTCAACGTTCACCTTGCCGAACCTGAGTCCTTTCATCTCCTGCGAAAGCGTGTCCACTACAGGCCCAAGCACCCTGCACGGCCCGCACCAGGGCGCCCAGAAGTCCACAAGCGTAACTCCGGATTTTATCTCCTTTTCAAAATTGTCTCCTGTAAGGGTAAGCATTTTCCCGACCTCCCGAATAGGTTCAAACACAAAGTAAATAAAAGCAATTACCCGCGTTCACTTGGTGCCAAAATACGCTTTGAACTTCGGCGTGGTGGAAAGCGACGAGCTCCTGCCAGACTTTTTCTGGATCACAAATCCTTTTTCCACCAGCTCTGCAACGTCCTGGTATATCGCGGAGCCTAGCTTGTCCGCAAGCTGGGATTTCCTCATCCCTTCGCTCTTGGAAATGTAGGCAAGGGTGCGAAGCGCATGCTTGGTTATTTCTCCGGTTTGAGCAAAGTCCTTGACGTAATTGACATATTCCGACCGCAGGCGCATGTAATATTTCCCCTCTTCGAATGCAATCTCGATGGCGCTGCCAGCCGAGTCGTACTTTGCCTTAAGCGAGTCCAGCCTCTGGGAAACAAATCCAGGCGCGGCAACTCCAATCAGCTTGCCAAGCTCGGCAACTGCCAGGGGCTTTGAGGACATGAAAAGCGCGGCCTCGATTATCTTTTCAGCTTCGGTTTCGTCCATAAGGATCACGGCATAATCTGGTTCTTTTTCTTTTGCAGGTGCAACGCCAAGCGGAAATAGCCAACTTCCACGGCTATTACAACGATGATCGCAACTATAAATAGCAAGTACTCTTCTGCAGGATGGTTTACTAGACCGTAGTACTGGAGAGGCGGCGTGTCCCCAAAGAAAAGGGCAAAGATTGCGGTAAGAAGGAAAATTGCCAATATCGCAGCCGATAGGATAAAGGCAAGGCTAATTTTTTCCTCTTTCTTTTTTATGGGCATCCGCTCACTTCTCAGCTTGCTCATCTTTTTCGTCGCCCCTGTAATGGTTATTCTCCTTTACCCTTATGAATATTTCCCCGAAGAACTTTTCCTGGAAAATGGCAAGCTGCCCGTCCTGCACCAGGTGGAGCAGGGGCAGAAGCGTCATTATTATCTCAAGGGGGTTTTTCTCCTTCAAAATAGCGGAAAAGGTGGCCAGCCCTTCCGAATCCTTCTCGGCAAGCACCCGCTCGTATATTTCGCCCATCCTCTCCTCGATTGAGAACTCGGGAAGCTGTATGTTTATCACGGAAGGAATCTCGATTTTATACGCCTTCTCCTCCCGCTTCCTCTGGTCGTCAAACACCTTCTCCATTGCCAAAAGGAGCTCGTCCAGCGTCACCATGCGCTTTGGCGGGATTCGCGTCTTGAGCTCAAGCACGGGTATTGTCTCGGGCTCGGCATCCTCCTCGACATAAGTCTCCTCCACTGCAACCTGCGCCTCCTCCTCGAAGCGGAGCGCGTCCGATTTGAACCTGATGAGTATGGCTGCGGCAAGGATAAGGTTCGCAGGCACCCGCAAGTCCAGCATCTCCATCTTGCTTATCCTATCAATGTAGCTGCTGGTGATCTCCACAATGTCAATGTTCCATGGGTCTAGCTTCCTTGCTGCAACCAGGTCCAGGAGCATCTCGCGCCAGGTGGGGAATTCCACGAGCTTCTCGAGCTTCATGTCCTCCTGCGTCATTTTCGATGTGTCAATGTGCCCCTCCCCAGCATCTTCAATTCCAGCGTCATCTGGGGAAAACTGCACATCCTCCTCCTCGCTCCTTGCCCTGCGACCGCTCGCCATCATCCTCGTGCCATCCTCCCTCTCGCTTCCGTGCCTGGGCTTCCCGCCAGCTTTCGCTTCCCCGGCTGCCGTCACCCTGTCCGCCATGCGCCTTTTCCTCGCCCACTGCTTTTATTCATAACCCCCAGCCTGCGTCAGCTTAAAAAACACCTCTGCCTGATTATATTGGAGAGGAAAGGCTATGCCTGAGGGGAAAAAATCAGTCGATGAGATAACTGACGATGCAATTGCCGATGGCGGCTACCTTGCGATGGTCTACTTTGACCTGCACGCAAAATCATCTGACGAAGTTAAGCACATCATGGTTGGCTTCATAGGCAAGCTCACCAAGGAGCGCGGGGTGGTATACGCTGTGGGCGAAATAGACAGGCCCATTGAAAAGGACGGCG
>JAHFEN010000063.1 GCA_023248455.1 Microcaldota archaeon
TCTCCACTTTTCCTATTGCCATAATCTACCCCTGATTTTTTCCCGCTTTCAGAGGGAAACTTGAAGCTTCCGCCTATGGCCTGCTCTTCGCCCCTCTTGCCCCGCCTCCGAGATAAATCGCCACCACTTCTTTCAGACCGTCTGCTAATTTAACCTTTGCCTCAAAGCCCAGTTCGGCCCTTGCCCTCTCGGCTGAATAGGCGCGGTCAAGGGACATCTGCCTTATGTTTTCAGCGCTGAAGCTGCCCTTGGAAAAAAATGACTGGGTTTTTGCAGCCGTCTTTGCGAGGAGCACGGGCAGGTGCTTCTTTGGCGGCATCACCCCGAGCTCTTTTGCAGCCATGGCAAGAAGCTCGTTTTGCGTGGGCTTCTCAGCACCCACTATGTTGTATTCGCGGCAGGGCTCGACTTTCGAGTCCATTGCGAGAAGTATGGCGTGAACTGCGTCATCTATGTGCAGCAGGGGGAGGCGGTTGGCTCCGTCGCCAAGGACAAGCATCTTGCCTCGCTTCAAGTACGAAAGAACCGGATAATACCCTTCTTCAAAGCCCGGGCCGTAGACCATGCCAAAGCGCAGGAAAACGATGTGTAGGCTTTCGCAATAGGTGCGGGCGAACGACTCTGCCAGAAGCTTGGATTTGCCGTAGTCGGACTCGCCTTTTGGGGCAAATGACTCATCAACGGTTTTGCTATTGTATTCCCCGTAGACGGATATCGAGCTTGCGAGAATCACCCTGTGGGCATATGAAGGGCAGTTGGCAAGCAGGTTCTTGGTCGCAAATGCGTTGTGGCGCACCAGCTCGTTGTAGGGTTGGCTGCCCACCAATCCTGCCAGGTGCACCACCTTGTGCACCCCTTCGAATGCAGGGCGCGGGAGTGCGCCTGATGAGAGGTCGAACTCGAATTTTTCCACCCCTTCAGGAAGCTTATGGGCGCTGCCCGGCCGCACGATTGCGCGAACATTGTCCTTTCTTGCAAGAAGCGCCCTTACAAGCGCCGAGCCTATCCTGCCAGTTGCGCCTGTCACCAGCACGAGTGCCATGGCAAGATTTCTTAGGATAAGGTATTTATCCTTGCCCCAATAACAGAACCCCATGCTCATCGTATTCGAGGGAATCGACGGCTCGGGCAAGGACACGCAGATTCGAATGCTGCTTTCCTTCTTCCGCCAGCACAATGTTGCCTGCAGGCTGCACAAGTACCCCACAGAAAAGGCAAAGGAGGCTTTTGCCCACCTGAGCGGGAAAAAGACTGTGCCTGCTGAAAAGCTCGCGGAAATTTTTGCGGGCGACATACTTGCAGAGAAAGCCCGGATGGAGAAGGAAATGGGCTCGGGTTTTGTGGTGGTCTGCGACAGGTACCTGCACTCCACTTTGGCGTACCAGGGCGCGAAGATGGGCTATGGGAAGCTGAAGGAAGAGCTTGAGGCGAAAAACGCCATTGTGCCGGAAATGGTTTTCATCCTTGACCTGGACCCGAATCTGTCAGCAGGAAGGAAATCCGCGCAGAAAAAGCCTGACAGGTTCGAGAAGGACGCACGGTTCCTTGCGGATGTGAGGGGTAATTACCTTCGCATGGCAGGGGAGGGCTTCCTTTCCTACAAGTACGTGGTGGCGGATGCCTCAAAGCAGCCCGATGAGATTTTCACAGGGATAATAACGCAGGTCGAGCCGCTCATCACGAAGAAGATGGGCAAGTGACCGACACGCCCCGACCGCGCGCAGGACTAGGAGTACTACGCCCCAACAGTTGAAGCTGGTTATAACGATAGACGGACGGTCTGATGCGCAAAAAGTGCTAACAACCGCCAAAAATATAGGCGCTTGACGAACTTTTTTGCCCTAAATGCACTATTTTCCCTAGTTTTTTCCACAACAATAGCATCAGACCGACAAATTCGTGCTGCTCAGGCTAACCAATGTGAAACAGTGTGTACGTCTGATTCGCCCAAACTTAGGTGATTGCCTGAGTGCCGTCGAGGATTCCAGAAGAAAAACGCGGATTATTATGCTGTCAATTTTCTGAATGTAAGTGGGAAATGGAGCAATACACGTATGATAAACGCGACCCGGCAAGGTTCCTTGCCTTAGTCAAGGGCTTGAATAAGAGCCAGAAAGAAACGTTGGTGAGGTTTGACCGGGAAAAATCGGCGCAGGGGGTTGCGCCTTCTACGAGATACATCTACCTCTTCTGTCTGACAAAATTCGGCAGGTCCATAAAAAAGCCGTACGAGTCTGCAACAAAGGAGGATTTGATAGACTTTTTCAACCTCTTCAATTGGTATAAGTCAAGATCGCTGAAGGTTTGCATAAAGGCATTCTACAAATGGCTGCATGGTGGGGAGACATATCCTATCTGCGTCAGCTGGATCAAGACGCATGGGATTGAAAAGCGAAAGCTTCCGGAGGAAATCCTGACAACGGAAGAAGTCCTGCATCTTGCAGATGCGACAAAAACGCCTAGGGACAGGGCAATGCTGATGGTCTTGTACGAATCCGGGGCAAGGATAGGAGAACTTTTTGCATTGAGGATAAAACATATTGAATTTGACAGGTTTGGGGCATTGGCAATGCTGAACGGAAAGACGGGGATGCGCAGGGTGAGGCTTATAGATTCTGTTCCAGATCTGAAAATCTGGCTGAACCACCATCCGCTTAGGGAAGAACCGGACGCCCACCTGTTCGTAATGCTGAAGGATAACATGCCTGTGCGGAGTCATTCGACATTTTTGCGAGTTCTTGACAGGGCAAAGAGCAAGGCTGGAATCAAGAAAAGAATTTATCCCCACCTCTTCAGGCATTCCAGGGCAACACATCTCGCACAGGATTTCACTGAACAGGAACTGAAAGTGATATTCGGATGGAGCGGTGGCTCTAAGATGCCTGCTACATATGTCCATCTGTCGGGCGGAGACATAGACAGGAAAATTCTTGAGAAGCGGGGTATCATCATTCGCGGTGAAGAATACCCGGAACCATCTCAGCCGCTTCGCTTGAAAATCTGTCCGAACTGCAAGGAGAAAAATTCGCCAAACGCAAATTTTTGCATGGTTTGCGGGGCGGCTATCTCAAGCCAGGAAGCCCTTAGAAATACGCAGAAAACAGATATGATGTATGGGTAGGAGAATGCGAACCAAGGTGCAGATCTGATTCAAGAATGGTAGCTATTGCAGTTCCAAAATGAGTTTCTTTACCCTTTTTTCAATGTCATCCAGAACTTCCCTGAATTTGGCGATGGATTTTCCGCCTGGGTCTTCAAGCGCCCAGTCCTCGGTTTTCTCAGGAGGCGTCATGGGGCATCCCTCAGAGCAGCCCATTGTGTATATTCGGGAAGCAGTTCTTGCCATATCTTGCGTTAGCGCCTTCGGCTGCTTTCGTGAAATGTCAATGCCCTTTTCTTTCATAGCTTCCACTGCGCCCTGCTTGATTGCCTTGGCAGGACTGGTTCCTGCGCTTATTGCCTTGTATTGCGGATTCTTGTTATGGAAATTAAACAGTGCCTCTGCCATCTGGCTTCGTGCGGAATTCTCGGTGCAGACAAAAAGTATGAGTTTCATACGCTTCCCCTATTTGTACGCCGCTATCTTCAGGCTTTCAAGCGGAAATCCATCATATTGCCTTTTGCTTATGTCCTTATCTTCTGAGAGCTTTATGATGTAAAATCCAGCTCCCCTAACTAATTCCAGGTATTCTTCCTTGAGCAGGGCGCCGCCGACGCAACCGGCAATCAGCGCCTCGTCTTTCCTGTCATCTTCGGATAACTCCTTGAGAAGCACAATATCCGAAACAAGCAGTTTCCCCCCTTTTTTCAGGACCCTGTGCGCCTCGCTGAACACCTTTTCCTTGTCCGGGGAAAGATTGATGACGCAGTTGCTTATGATGACATCAACGGAGTTATCCTGTACTGGAAGCGCCTCTATCTCGCCCAGCCTGAATTCCACATTGGAAAATCCGTATTTCTTGGCATTCGCACTTGCTTTCACCACCATTGCCTCGGTCATGTCCACGCCGATTACCTTTCCGCTTTTCCCCGCCTTCTTCGCGGCAAGGAAGCAGTCAAAGCCTGCGCCCGAACCCAAGTCAAGGACTACCATGCCTTCCTTTATCTCCCCTAGAGCGGTCGGGTTGCCGCAGCCCAGGCCAAGGTTGGCATCTGGCACCGCTTTGATTTCTTGCTCGGAATAGCCCAAGCTCTTTGCCATCTCCTCGCCCCCAGACTTGCCGCAGTTGCAGGAGCAGCCGCAGCCTGATTCGGCTATTTTACCGTAGCTTTCCTTCACTATTTTCCTTATTTCGTGATTTTTCATGAAACCGTGCCCTCCTTGAACAATTTCCCCCTAAGAAACAGCGACACGTCCACCAAGCCGATCATAACCGGCACTTCGATGAGCGGGCCTATCACAGCTGCAAACGCAACACCCGATCCTATTCCGAAAACAGCCACTGCAACCGCTATGGCAAGCTCGAAATTGTTGCTTGCAGCAGTCAGAGACAGAGTGGCAGTTTTGGAGTAGTCTGCCCCAAGCTTTTTGCCCATGAAAAAGCTGATGAAGAACATAAGCACGAAGTAAAGCAGAAGCGGAATGGCTATGCGGATTACATCAAAAGGTATTTGGAGGATAAGGCTTCCCTTGAGGCTGAACATCACCACTATCGTAAATAGCAGGAAAAGAAGCGCCATGGGGCTTATTTTCGGGATGAATTTCTGATGGTACCATTCCTCGCCCTTCTTCCTTACCAGGTAATAATGGGTGGCTGTGCCTGCAAGCGCAGGAATGCCCAGGTAGATGAATACGCTTTCTGCAACCTGCCAGAGGCTTACGTTCACTATGCTGCCCGCAAGCCCCAGCATCGGGGGCAGAATTGTAACGAATATCCAGGCATAGACAGTGTAGAACAGGACTTGGAATATGCTGTTGAAGGCAACCAGGCCAGCCGCGTAATCAGTGTTTCCCTTGGCAAGCTCATTCCACACCAGCACCATTGCGATGCAGCGGGCAATGCCAATCATGATAAGCCCGATCATGTATTCTGGCTTGTCCCTCAGGAAAATGACTGCGAGAGCAAACATCAGAAGGGGACCAACAATCCAGTTTTGAACCAGGGATAGCGCGACGACTTTCCTGTCCTTGAAAACATCCCCCAGTTTTTCGTATCTTACCTTTGCAAGAGGAGGATACATCATGAGTATCAGCCCTACAGCTATCGGTATGGATGTTGTGCCTATCTGAAGGCTGGAGATGAATGAGGCGAACCCTGGCGCGAACACGCTAAGCGCTATGCCCAGCGCCATTGCCGCGAATATCCACAAAGTCAGGTATTTGTCAAGGAATGAAAGCCCTTTCTTTTCCAATCAATCACCCTTGCTGACTAGCCCCTTTACTCTTGGGTCGGCTATCTTGTACATGATGTTCTTCCCTTCGCGCCTTGCGGACACGACGCCTGCCTTGGTTAGGCACTTCAGCTGGAGCGAAACCGTCGGCT
>JAHFEN010000003.1 GCA_023248455.1 Microcaldota archaeon
AGCATGGCGACAACAGGCAGCAGCAACTCCAACTGTGCACAAAGTCCTGACATAGCATTTGGCAGGTTGCCCAGCATATTTGCGTTCACAATTCCCACTGCTGCAAGCAGCACCAGGAGCAGTCCTAGCCTTTTCATTCAATCACTCCATGGGTGTGCATTCCATGCTCGCCCAGGTGCTCCTATTGGGGGGGGATTTCTTTAAATTCATATGTGTCAGTTTGAGGGATTTTATTATAAATGAAGATTGATGCGCCAGGAGTTCTGGTTTTTGCATGGCGCAGTCTCTCGCCCGCAAGATATCAGTCTGTAAAGGTTTATTTATGTCTCCATGCAAACATGCCACAATGTTCAAAGGACTCCTCCCTGCAATCGCCAAGAACGAGAAAGAGCTTGCGGTGCTTGAAATTGTGAAAAGCGCCGAAAGGAAAAGCAAGCGCATGGACATGGCTATTCATGGAAAGCTGGCTGAATGGGTGCATGAGTGGATAATCAAAAGGGGGCACAAGAAAGGGGGGAAGGGCAAAGACCTGGCGCTGTTCATCGACTGCGAAATCGATTCGCTTGGCCTGCAGCAGGCAACGCGCACCCACCGGATGGTTGCCGCAGTTTTCCCCTCCAGGACCGCTGCCTCGCTTCCGGCAGGCTTGAGCAGCAACATCAATGCCAGGGCCGTGGCTGACGAGGTCGCCCTGGCACGAGGCGGATGGCAGGTCAAAAGCATCCTCTGCGGGCTTTGGTGGGTTGCTTCTTTCGGCTTTGATGAGGTTAAGTCCTTCACCCCCAAGCTTTCGGCTGCAGTAATCTTTTTCGCTTTTGTCATGCTCCTAACCACTTCAGCCTACCCTATGGATGATCTTTTGAGGCATGTCAAAGCCTACCAGTACGACTATGATTACGGGAAGCTTTACGCATACTCTGCAGGATTTTCTTTCAACCCATACCTTCTGTTCGACCATTTTGCCGGCTTTCTCTATGCCTCTTTCGGGGATCAGAGCCTCAAAATAATTCAAATGCTCTGCCTGGCTTGCCTCTCAGCAGGCTTTTTCCTGCATACCAGGAGCTGGGACGACCGGATGAGGGCCCTGGTCTTCGTCATCCTTCTTATCATTCTGGGCTACAGGATAACCTTTGCCCGGCCAGCGGTCTTCCAGGCATTCTTTTTCATCACCGCCCTCCTCCTGTCAGGCCTTCCGGCTGTAATCTTTGGCGTCTTTATGGGCGTCCAGTACTACCTCTTCCCGATTTTCCTGGTCCCGCTGGTCTTTATAAAAAGGGAATACGCGATAAGCGTTATCCTGTCCTTTTTGTTCTGGGTGGCGTACGCGGGCACTGATTACTTTACAGACATAGCCAGTTTCATAAGCCATATCCTCTCGAACAGGCTAATCTCGATCGCTGAAAACGCGAGCATTCTTTTGCTACTGGGCGATCCGCTATTTTTGGTGCTTTTGTATCTATTCATAAAAAGCAAAAATTACACATACGCAATCCCCCTGTTGCTTTTCACCCTGATCAACCAGATAAGATTCGTAGATGTGGTCGCCCCTCTGTTGGCAATCTCCATAGTGCCCGAAAAGATTGGCTGGGGGAAATTGAGGTTCGGCTTTGCAGAAAGCGTCCTTTTCCTGGCTGTGCTCTTGGCGTTGCTTGGAACGGTTTTCCAGCCCTACAGCCTTGCCGACCTCCATGTGAGAAATGCCACTGTCCTGTGCGATACAATGCAGTGCATGTTCAACACAGTCTACACGGGTAGCAACATATCGATAAGCCCTAGCATGGAGGTGGGCTTCACCGAAAAAGAGGTCCAGGCGCAGATGGTGTCCATGAGGCAAAACGGGACCATCGACTGCGGCCTCTTCAAGAAGTATAGGTATGATATTCTCATCGAAGACAGCCTGAAGGTGATTCCTCCCTGCCTCAATCTTGCGGGTGTTGAAAGGGGATACCGCATCTGGAACATCACAAGATGACCAGCAGCCAAGGTCGTGCCATGAAAGTCTGCATACTGCTTCCAACCCTGAACGAAGCTGGCTCGGTCAGGGACATGGTCCGCAGGGTGAGGCGCGTCAGCAAGGCCTATGATGTTTACGTAGTGGATAGCGGAAGCACGGACGGTACCGGGCGGATTGCAGCCCAGGCAGGGGCAAAAGTCATCTATGTGCCCAGAGGCAAAGGGGTGGCGATGAAAACAGCAGTCGAGCAGCTGGGCCACGACGCACTAGTCATGCTCGACTCGGACTCAAGCTACCTTCCAGAGGAAATACCACTGTTCATTGAAAAGCTGAAAACCTGTGAGGTGGTAGTGGGAAGCAGGTTCAAAGGCAGGATAGAGCCAGGAGCCATGCGCCTAAGCAACTACTTCGGCAACATCCTGCTGAGCCATCTTGCCTGCGCCATTTACGGGGTTCCTGTCACCGACCTATGCTCCGGCTTCTGGGCATTCAGGCGCCCTGCCATCAAGAAAATGGAAATCACAGCCCCGCACTTCACGCTCGAGGCGAACTTTTACATAGAATGCGCAAAAAAGCGCCTCGTCCTTGGCGAGGTTCCCATAACCTATTCCAGGAGAATCGGCAGGTCCAAGCTCCAAATCTCAGATGGGCTTCTGATAGGCGCCTACCTGGTCAGGACCCGCTTTTTTTCTCAGCCACCAGTATGAGGTTGAGCCCAAAAGGCACGCCCAAAGCTGCTTCGGCGATTTTTATGGCAGGGATGAGCCGGTTGAAAAGAGCCAGGTCTCCATCTGGATGCACGGTTTTTTTCAGCACCTTGCCGTGGTAGAACCATCCAAGCGCGCCTGCGAAATTCATTGGAAAAAGCCTGAGGACCTCGAGCCCATTTTCAGCCGCAAGCGCGCTCAGGTCCTGTTTTTCATATCTCCTATAATGCGAATCTGACCTGTCCAGGCTGCCGAAATTCGCCCTCAGAGCCGGCACCAGCTTGACTATCCTGCCGCCGTTTTTCAGGCATTTGCAGCAGTTTCTGAAAAAAGCCCGGTCGTCCTTTACATGCTCCATGACGTTTGCCGAGATGACGGTGTCGAATTTTGCCAGAAAGCGGCGCGAAACGCCTTTGGATATGTCAAATGAGAAAAAAGCGCACCTTTTCCCGAGCCTTTTTCGGAGCGCATACAGATTCTTGGGGTTAATCTCGGTCACGCTGAAGGAGGAAACGCGAGGGTGGCTGATTATCTTCGAGCTCATGGTCCCAATGCCGCCGCCTATTTCGAGAACATTGCCGCTGATATAAGGCGACAGCACCTCGAATTGCCAGTCAGCATACCTGTCCATATTCCCGACCAGCCGCAGGTTCTGCTCCTCGTCCGTCAAGGGCTTTCGCATGGCTTATTTAGAGCGGGCGACCTGTAATAAAGCCATCCGTAAGCCCTGGCTTCAGCGGCAAGGAAAAGAAAAAAACGCCGGAGGCGATTGGAGCAGCGGCTACAATGCTCCGCGTTTCCGCACTCAGAAACGCCGGGGGGGAGATTTGAACTCCCGAGGGGATTTCTCCCCAACAGGTTAGCAACCTGCCGCACTGGACCGGGCTATGCGACCCCAGCATGAGCATCAGCGAATGATGGGAGTATTGCCCACAGGCAATCTGACCCCAGCATGAGCGCAAGTGAATGATGGGGACTTGGCACCGCAGCGGCAAGATGGCCCCAGCATGAACGCGAGCGAATGGCGGGGTATTGCCCTCGGGCAACCTCCCCCCAGCAGCTTAAGTAGTCCGCGCCTGTTTTTTAGGGCTGAAGCAGGCTTTTATTTCTTTCATTGGAAAAGCTTTGCGACCAGGGATTGCCGTCAATCCAGAGGTGCCGGAATGTACAACAATTATCTTTCATGCGAAGTCTGCGGGGCAGAGCTCACCCGCGCCAGCCAGAAGCAGCAGTTGGACCGGGCAGGTTTCATGCACAGCTTCTGCGGCAAGTGTTACTCGGAAAAATCCCTCAAGTGAACCGTGCTTGCATGGATAAAAAACTGCGTCCACTCCCGCCAGCGCCTGCAAACGAGAAAAAGCCAGGGATAACCGATGGAATAAGGGCGAAATTCTCGCAGTTCGAATCGCTTTTCCTGGGGACTGCTGTGAAGTACAACCTGCCATTCCTGAAAATTTGGCTGTCGGCATATTTCCATCCAGCCCAAGCCTGGGAAAAAGAGAAGAAGAGCGCCAGCCTAAAATCGGCTGCAATAAACCTCCTGTTCTTTTATTTCGCCTTTGCAGCCGTGTTCTTTGTTTTTGCAGTCATATCTCATTCTCTCTTGGGGAAAATGCAGGCAAAAGCCGGCGCAGCGCCGCTGCCCAACCCATCCGACTATGCCCTCCAAATCCTGGCCATAGGCCCGGTCACCGATACGCTATTCATGTTCGTTTCGCTTTTCCTGCTATTTGTTTCTTCCAGGCTTCTCGGCGGAAAGGCTTCCTTCAAGGAACAATCCTATATGGTTTCCCTGCTCTTCTGCGGGGCAATGTCGCTTGCAACCGTGTTCATACTGCCTTCTTTTATCTCGCTTCTGCTGACCTCGCTGTTCACGGGCTTCTCCATGGCGGACATGCTGGTTCTGGTATTGGGGCCCCTGATAGCGCTTGTCTTCTTCATCGGGCTTTTTGCCTCCATTATCTATGGCCTCTTTTCGCTTTACAGGATGGTAAAATGCGCGAACCAAATCTCAGGCGTCAGGGCTGCCGGCGCCATTGCCTGCACTGTGGCGCTTATAATTCTCCTCAATGTTCTGCTGCTCGCGCTCGTCTAGGTGCATGGGGCTCGGCTAGCAGCCCAGGATAAGGCCGCATGGCCTTCGGGCTGCCTTTCAGAACTTCTGCAGCTCGGCTGCAGAATTGCGCATGTGCATTTTGCTTTTCAGAATGCATCAGACATGTTCGTTGCGACGAACATGCTGAATGGTTCACCGTTGCACACCTTATTTGGCCCACAAGATGTGACGGGAAACCCTTCGGCTTTTCGAACTAGCCTTCAGGCTACGTGTCACATCTTGTGGCAGGAGGACCGGCGGGCCTCAGGCAAAACTGCACGGTGATTCGAACCGCTGCTCAGTCTTGTAACTTTCCAGCACGGCGCAGAATGCGTAGGGCTGCTCCTTCCGGCCTGACCCGTTTGGCACAATGGACCGTCCGGCAAGGCAAAACGTCGACGCTTAGAGCCCGAGCCTTGCAACTTGGCCTGAAACTTCACCGGACATTCGGGCCCGCCTAAAGGGGGTTTGCGGTATGGGAGGCCCCTACTCTCCCGCCCTATCCTGCCGGGAGCTATATGGTTATTTCATTTTAAATACCTTGGCTCGGTTGAATCCACATGCGGGAAAATCAGGGAAAGCGCCGTCTCGCCCAGGGAGCCACAGAATACCTTGTCCTGCTTGCAGTCGTGCTCATAATCGCGCTTGTCACCATTGCCATGCTCACTTTTTTCTCAGAAACAAGTGGCGATGTGCAGGTGGAGGAAAGCCAGGCATACTGGAAGTCTTCCTCGCCAATTGCGGTAATAGACGCAAACGCTTTTGGAGGTGATGCTGCCAACTACGCCCTCTTTTCGCTGGTTCTGCGGAACAACGGGCCATACCCAATAAGAATAACCAAGCTCATTTCCAGCACCAACATCCAGGATTATCTGAATGGGGTTCCGTCAGGAGTGAACTTATCGGATATTCTCTATCTTGCTCCTGGCGAGGAAAAACTTATAGGGAAGCCGGACAGGCTTGCTTCATACCCTCCAGCCTACACAGTCCTCTCAGCATATACAAGCAGCATGGTCGGATTCCAGTCCGCACTTGGCCTGGCAAGGACCATCTGCGACCCTTCCGCGCAGTTTTATACGCATACTGCAAAAAGCTGGGGTACAGTCGAATATGACAGCTTTGGCTTCGAATACATCGAATATATTGAAGGCATCGGGATATCGAAAAAGCAGTTTGGCGCCAAGCCGCTGATCATCAAATGTTACTATTGAGGCTGGGCAACAGGTGCTTGGATGGAACCATGACAAGTATCACCAGCCCAAGAGCCGAGAGGAGCAGGGATACTGGTCCAATGCCCTGGTCGAATTCCATTTCCACCCTCCCTTGAGCATATACTGCCATGATGCCGGGCGTTGCCCTGAACACCTGCAGCTCCGTTCCTCCCTGGTGGGCCTTCCAGCCAGGGTGGTAAGCCTCCTTGACCAGCACCATTCTGGGGCTAGTCGAATCTACAAAAAATGAAATTTTCCCGTTCCCATAGTAGATTTCCTCGACTTTGCCTTCGGGCCCATTGTTGCTGGCTTTGCCTGAAGTGTCGGCCTGCTCCTGGCAAGAATCATAATAAATGGTTTGGCTTGCAGCCTGGAACCAACTGCGCACAAACCTGCCCCAGTCCCGTGTGCAGGCAGGCACAATGTGCCTTGTTTCGACAACACTGCTGTTAGAAAGCAAATAGTGGTCAAAAATTGCTGCAGATGCGTTGAGCTGGCCTTGCTTCTCAAATGCAGCTTGCAGCCTGGCTGTGTTGTTCGAGGCATTGCCGAACGTTCCCTCACTGAAATAAAAGTCAGTGAGCCACAAAAGATCTGAGTAAAATCTGGCGGCATTAGTATAATTTCCGAACATTGTCACATTGTACGGCCGCGTGAGGCTCCACATCAGGGTTGGCGTGCGTTTGATTAGGTAAGTCAAGTCAACAGAGGCTTCTGAAAGGGGCGCCTCCTCCAGGAAAAGCCCGTACGAAAGCGGCTTGCCGGTTTGCATGGAGAATTGGAAATTCGCCGAATGTGGCCTGCACCTGTAAAGGCCAGTGGCGCAGTCCGTGGAGCTGAATACCAGCGCCCTGCCTTGCGGATGAGCAGATGAAAAATCGTACAAGTTACCTGATTCTTCAGGATGAATGTAGAGCCTGAACCAATAAGCCGGGAAAAACAGCGCAGCTAATAGGACCGCTGCAGAGAACAACGCCGGCAAGGCCAGCCTACTTTTTTCGCCAAGCTTCTCCAGCAGCAGATCCCAGGCGCCAGCGCCTAATATCAATACCTGTATCACTTCGGCAAAAGCCAGGAACCTGTAGGAGTGGTGGAGAAGCAGAGTTGCAATTGGCTGCCCGGGGAACATAAGCGCCAGCACTGCATGCATGGAAAGGAAAAGGAATACGAACCAAAGGTAGGCACAAACCAGGTTGTCCTGCTTCCTTCCAAGTAAATAGGCGGATGCCATGGCAGATCCGGCAAGAACCGGCAGCTTGAAGTCCCAATAGGTGCAGCCTGGCGCGGTGGCAGGAAGGAAGATGCCGATAGCAATAAGGCAGAGGACTATTACCCCCTTGGAATGCGTGTGCCCGTGCGGCGCATTCCTGATGAAAAGGAAGTAGATGAGGAGGCCGGAAATCAATGCTCCGCCTACGGCTGGTGCTCCTATAAGCACCTGCGGCTCTGCAAAATAATCAGACCGGCTCGGAGGGGAGGAAACCGTCTGGGAAATATACGGGATCAGCCAGAAAGCCGAGAGCAAAAATACAACCGAAGCGTAAACAGCCGCAGATGGCAGACGAATCACAGGTGGCCCCTTCCTCTTTTCGGCCAAAAGCAAAGCCAGTATGGACAACAATAGCATGACTGAAACCAGGAAATTGGATAGCAGCACCAGACAAGAAAAAAGAGCTGAAATTTTCGGCCTGCTTCTGAAATACGCCAGCGCAAGGAAAAAGAAGGGCAACGCGAAGAACTCTGAGAACATGCCAAAATAATAGGCTTCATAGAGGGTGAAGCCACGCGCAACGCTAGTTGTCTGAACTGTGGTGGCCATGAAGAGCGCTAGCAATAGGCTTGCTGCCCCTGCCTGGCCTGCCGAGTGGCCTTGCGAGCGGATGAAAAGGAATGCCGAGGGCAGAATTAGCAGGCAGCTGAGCGACAGGATCAGCCTTGCAGCAAGGCTGATTTCTATGAAATTTGAAATAAGCGCGGTTGCCAGCCTAGAGAGCGGAGGATAAATGTATATGGGATAGCCGAGCAAGTAGCTCGAGTTCCACCCATAAATGTTAGGAAGCACCTCTGAATATGCCTTGGCCTCGGCAACATGGCCGACCAGGTCCCAGCTCAGGCTCCTGCTGTTTGCCAAGAACACGGCTGTGGGCAAAGCAAGCACTACCATTGCAAGCGCCAGCAGGGCATAGCCTTCCCTGCCAGCAAACAGCGTTTTAGTAACCAGAAATAACACCGCCTATCCAATATCTTGCAAGTTCGAGGAGCAATTCAATGGATTGCTGCGCAGATTTCCCGACAGTTCCATCGAGCTCCACCCAGATTACAGGGCATTCCGCAATAACCAGCCCTTTTTTTTTCGCTTGCAACAGCAAAGCAGTGTCCCAAAACCAACCGCCTGATCCAATCAAAGGCAGCAATCTTACAACCGCGCTTTTCCTGAATATCTTGAAGCCGCACTGGTAGTCTGAAAATTTCTCAAAAAACAGAACATTCACCAGCTGCCTGTATGCGAGGCTGAGGAAATGGCGGTATGCTGGCCTTGAGCATTTCGCCCCTTTTGAGTAACGGGTTCCAATGACCACCTCGGACCTTGCAAGAAGCTTGGCTGTGGAGGAAATCGAGCCCGCAGTTTCAATGGCATCCACGTCCAAAAATCCCACAATTTCGTGCTTGCACCTGCCGATGGCTCGGGAAATCGCCAGCCCTTTGCCAAGTGAATTCTTAGAAGTCAGGGCTTTAACGTGCCTCAGCTTCCTGCCCATTCTTCTTGCCAAGGAGCCTGATCCGTCACAGCTTCCGTCCTCTGCAATCATTATTTCATAACTGGCAAACCGGTTGGCCTTCAGATGGGAGATTATGCGCTCAACGCAGCTCTCCAGGTTCTTGGCACCATTGTGCACCGGAATTATGATTGAAATGGCATTCATACGCAGCTTATCCACCATCCACTATCCATGGGATTGTTTATATAATCTGGCAGTTTTTTATTTCCGAAAGGCTATGCTGTGGCGCACATCAAGAAATACTCTACGTGCTCAAGGCGCAACTGAATATCTTGTTCTGCTCGCCATTGTGCTAGTCATTGCTGCAGTCACAATAGCCATGCTCACATTTTTCTCAGAAACCAGCGGAGATGTGCAGGTGGAGGAGAACCAAGCCTACTGGAGATCGGCCTACCCAATATCGGTTGTAGAAGTTTCAGCCACGAACATCGGGTTCATCGGGGATACGGCATCCCCGGCAGTGCTGGTGCTGAAGAACAATGGTCCCGACCCCATCCGAATCGACTACATCAGCTCCAATTCAACTTCCATCGGCTTTCTAAACTTTCCTACACTACCCGACAGCACAGTCGGCAGCGTGCTTTATTTGTCCCCAGGCGAGCAGAAGCGGATTGGCAGTGTGATTTCCACAGACCCAGTGGGGTATTCACTGCTTAAATTCTATCCAGCAGGCCTTTACATTCCTCCTGGGACCTACTCGGTCCTGCCCTCCAGGACAGGGTGCGACCCGGCAGTCTGGTATCCTTCCCAGCACACGTCAAAAAGCTGGGGCATTGTTTACGTTGAAAATTTCGGCTTCCAATACACCGAATTCATAGACGGGATCGGTATCGCCAAGAAGCAGATGGGGGCAAAGCCCCTTATCATAAGGTGCTTTAGCGCCTAATCCTGGGTAAATTCGCAAGAACGGGAAAAAATATGCCAATTCCCGGCTTCATCAGTAAGGCTGTTTAAATATTTTAACTCCGAATTCAATTTCGGTGTCATTATGGACGACGAAGGCAAGCCCGCTATTGCCGTCTGCGGGGTGGGCGGGGCGGGCTGCAACACCATAAACAGGCTAATCAGGATGGGCGTGGGCAAAGCCGAGCTAATGGCATTGAACACCGACAGGAAGCACCTCAATCTCGTTGCCGGGCCTGCGAAAACCGTGCTTATCGGCTGGACAGTCACGCGCGGCTTGGGGGCAGGGGGCTTTCCAGAGATTGCGGAAAAAGCAGCCTTGGCCTCCAGAAAAGCGATTGGGGATGCGCTCGAGGGCAAGGATATTGTATTCATCGCATGCGGCCTTGGCGGCGGCACAGGCACAGGCGCAGCGCCAATAATAGCGGAAATAGCAAAGGAAAAGGGCGCCACAGTGGTTGCTTTTGCCACCTACCCATTTGCAATGGAGCGCGCAAGGCTCGGAAAGGCGCAGAAAGGGATAGAGCGGCTCAAGAAGTCCTCGGACACCCTTGTGCTCATCGACAACAACCGGCTGGTGGATTATGCGCCGAATTTGCCGATTGAAAAATCTTTCGAACTGCTCGATGAGATAATGGCAAAGGCAGTGCGGGGGATTGCCGCAACCATACTCGAGCCCTCGCTTCTCAACCTGGACTACATGGACGTGAAGGCGATTGTGGAGAACGGCGGGATTTCAATGATCGCTGTCGGGCAGGCTTCAGGGGTCGGCAGGGTGGAGGATCTAGTGGAGAACACTCTCAAGAACAGGCTGCTTGACATTGACATCGAAGGCTCTCGCGGCGTGCTCTTGCACCTTACTGGCGGCAACGACCTCACACTTGGCGATGCCACCCGCGCAGGCGAGCTCCTCACGGAAAAAGTCGACCCAGACGCCAACGTAATTTACGGCGCGAGGATGGAAGAGGATTACAAGGGAAAGATAGAGGCGATTGCGATTTTCACGGGAATCAAGGCGCCTTACAGCCTGGGGAAGAGGTAGCAGGATAAACTAATACCCATGCTTGGATATCCTCTATCCACCGAATACCGGCTTTTTAATATATAGGATTGATTAAGTGGTATGCAGCAGAAAAACTACTTCCTTCACATGTCCGTGATCAGTTTTGTCTTCCTTTTTGTCGAAGTTCTCATTACGCGGCTGCTCTCCTCCCTGTTTCAGTACCACTTTGCCTTCTTGGTCATGACTCTGGCTATGGCAGGGATTTTCCTCTCCGGTTTATACTACAAGCAGTGCAAGGAAAAAGAAGGGACTTACAGAAAGCTACTCCTGGCTCTGCCTCTGCTTATCGTCCTCATACCAGTCAGCTTTATGGCAGCCTCCAGCATGCTGCTAGTTGCCAATGTGACTAGCTCCCTGCCATTGTCCATAATTCTAAGCATCATGCTCGGCCTCCTGCTGATTCTCCTGGTCGCCGCAATATTTTTCGTACTGAGTTTCGAAACCATATTCCTTCTTGGATCATACGCGAAGAAGACCGCAAAACTTTATTTTGCCAACCTCTCATTCTCAACTGCAGGGTGCATTGCCGCAATAATATTGCTGAGCGTCTCAAGCCCATATGCGGGGCTTTTCACCTGCTTTGTTTTAACAGCGCTACTTCCTCTAAAAGAGGGCTGGGCCAGAATTGCCACCAACCTGAAGATTGTGCTTTTTCTTGCCGTTATTTTCATCCTCTCCATTTTCATCCTGTCAGCATTGGAGAAAAACAGCGGAATCCTGTTTGAGAAATGGACCCCCTATTCAAAAGTGACGGTTTCTGCTTCACAAGGCGACGCCTGCTGGGGCTGCGCAGAGAAATACGCTGTTCCTTCAGATATGCTCCTGATCGATTCCAATGCAGGTACACTCATATTCAAAAACGCAAGCGATGCGCCCGTAGTGCGGAAAGATATTACGCACATCGGCTATTATCTCCTCAAGGGCAACGCAAGTGTGACGGTGATAGGGAGCGGAGGCGGGAGGGACGTCCTTGGCGCGAGGACATTCTCACCGCGAAAGATAATCGCCATAGAGATAAATCCCGTGGTGATCGAAGCCACGAACCTATTCTCCCCTTCAATTTACGGCAATAATGACACTGAGGTCATTATCGATGATGGGAGAGCGGGTCTTGAAGGCTTGGATGGGCGCCAAGATATGGTCCAATTGTCCCTAGTAGACACCTGGGCTGCATCCAACAGCGGCGCTTATGCATTAGTCGAAAATTACCTCTATACGAAGGAGGCGCTCAATCTCTACACCGACAAGCTCTCCAGCTCAGGGCTGGTGTCCATAACCCGCTGGCAAAGCGAAGAGGGCAAGCTTATGGTCCTTGGATATTCTGCGCTGACTGAGAGGGGAGTTGCCGACCCTGCTGACCACCTGGCATTCTTCTCAGGCCCTGGGAAGGGGCAGCAGCGCGTCATCACAATGCTTTTAAAAAAGCAGCCATTCAGCGGTGCAGAGAGGCAGAAACTTGCAGAAGTGTCCAAGTCGCTTGGGTTCACCGTAGTTCAGGCCAGCAAGCCGGAATCTCTGTCAGGGGTTAGCGACGACTCGCCGTTTTTCTTTTTTAACGCCTCCGGATTGGGGATACTTCTTGCATTGCTCGTATCCATGGTTATAGGCTGCTTGCTCCTGTTCCGGCCATTCTTGAAGAAAGCTAATCTAGATGTCCGGGACACAGTGTTTTTCTCAAGCATAGGGCTTGGTTTCATGTTCGTAGAGTTCCTGGTGCTGCAAAAAAGCGCTCTGGTTCTCCACAACCCGACACTGACTTTCGGCCTGGGCGTCGGCGTCCTTCTGGCGTTCAGCGGCATTGGGAGTTTTCTCGCTTCAAAAAGCGGCAGATTGATCCGCCTGTCGGCCGGTCTCCCAATCATTATATTGGCCTACATCTTCATAATGGATAAATGCTCTTCCGCTCTTATATCGCTCGGCATAATCGAGCGCGTCTTGGCGATAACAGCACTTGTGTCCCCTCTCGCGTTTTTGATGGGCATATTCTTCCCTTCGTATTTTGACCTTGTGAAAAAGAAGGGGGCTTCGGCAGTCGGATTCGCCTGGGCTGCAAATGGCTTTTTCTCGATTCTGGCTCCGGTGGCAGCCTTAATCATATCCATATACTTCGGTTTCAACGCCCTGGCTGTGATTTCGAGCGCGGTATATTCGATCGCAGTTATCCTGCTATTCAAGGCGTACTTCGGCCTAGGGAAGAAATAGCCTTGGGAAAGACAATATCCTTACCGGTATCTCAAAAAAGCCCCAATTCCGTAAAACGAGCCAAGGAACTGCGCGCCTTCGGCTGTGTCCGGCGAAATGACTTTTATCTCGATTCCCTGCCTTTCCGCAAGCTCGATCAAGTCGTCCACAAGCGGGGTTTCGGACTCCACCCTCACCGTTCCGCCAATTGCCTTGATTTTCTCCTGCAGGTCAAAAGGGCTTTTTGTCGTTATATACTCCACATCTCCGGTTGTGGTGTCCACGAGCTTTGCGCGCTTGTATGTTACGCCTTCTGAAACAAGAAGGGTGGATGCCTGCTTTGTCTCAAGCGCATGCCTCACCTCGTTCTCGCCGTAGGTCGCAAGCCCTCCAGAAACAACCTCCTTGATGAAGCGCTCGATAATCACGCGCTCCTTTATGGCGTCCTGCTCAGAGATTATGTCTCCTGACTTTGCCATTACCTCGCGTATGCCGTATTCGTCCGTGTAGCCGGTGTCCACCACTCCGAGCAGTTTTATCTGGTAATTGAAGGGCGACATCTTCACAAAATTGTCCTTGGTTGGGCCAGGCCCTCCGACTATCACGCCCTTCACGGTGTTCACAAAATAGCGGTCCATTGCCTCTCCCACGCGCTTGTAGTAAAGCTCAATAGACTCCTCAATCAGCCGCTCGTACCTGCGCGCGCTATTATGGGCTATGAAGCCGTTTGCAACGAAATTGAATGCATTCGGCACGGTCAAGTCGACGTATTCCCTTTCTTCATTAACTGGTATTTTTTCCGCAACCCGGGCAACACCAATGTCATCAGACAGCCACTTGGAAAGATTTTTTTCAACCAAGCCCTCCTTCCCGAGTTCTGCCGCCCTTCTGCGGAGCACTCCTGCAATGTTCCTTTCAAAAGCCTCCCTGCCAAGGGGCTTTTTGTTCCTGAAGAAGTTGCTTGCCGCATGAAAGTCGCTTGTCTTCAGCCCAAGCTGCTTTGCGAACCCGAATACTTCTCTTCCATCAACAGGAACCTGCTCCACGAGCTGCATCCTTGCTGCGCCTGACGCAGCCTTCGCAAGCGCCTCTTTCTTGTCTTTCCTAGCAAATCCGATGCCTGACCTGAATTTGGCCAGCGATTCCCTGTCGCTTATGCTAACGCACCATTGTGGGTTTCCGCTTACGTTCTTCTCCCCATACGAAGCCCGTATTCCAAGGCGAAGGAGAATTGCTTGCACTTGTCGCATCATCTCCCTTGAAATCATGTCAATGTCCACACGCTTGCCGTGCATGTAGCCTTCTGCGTCGTACAGGCCGGACAGGAACGCAGCCTGGACTTCAACCCCAGACCTCTGAATCTGCTCGGGCACGCAGCGCTTGCTCGAATCTGCTATTATTTCTGGAATTTCCCCA
>JAHFEN010000064.1 GCA_023248455.1 Microcaldota archaeon
CCTCTTTCCAGAGCAGAAGCAGAGAAGCAGATAAAAGACAAAAAAATAAAGAAAAATAATGAGTGAAAGCAGAATTACTCCTCTTCCTCCTCTTCCCAGTCCTCGTCGAAGTCCTCGTCGTCCTCGTCCGGCCCCTCGTCTTCATCCTCGTCAATCCGGTAAATCGGGATAAGGTATTGGTCGCCCATGCCTTGCACCTCTGGCTGTATAAAAAGGGAAAAATATAAAAAGGCGCTCCTGTCCCGCCCGCAAAAAAACGGCAGCATTTTATAGCTTGGGAGAGGACTTCCCCACGGGTGGGTGGATGGCGGTCGTCGACACTCTTACTGGGATACAGAACGTCCTTCTTCAGATCGGGCCACTTGTGTCAGTCATACTGATTGTGCTTGGCGGGCTGTCCTACGGTCTCGCGCAGGCGCAGCCATCCGAGCAGCGAGGCAAGTACATCACCACCGCCTATGCGCTCATCGCCGGGGGAATCGTTGTAGCCGCGATAACAGGCGCAGCCACTCTCATTGCCGGAAGCTCGGCGAACTTACTGAAGTAGAATTTCTTTTTTCCAGCTCAGTCGAGTATGGTGTACTTGCTTATGTAAATCTCGGTCTGAAGGACAATTAAGAAGGGCATCAGGAAAAGCGAGTTGATGATGAGCACAGCAAGCGAGCCTATCTTGTGCGTGGAAACCGGAAGGATTGCGCCGAGATTCAGGAAAATAAGGTCAAGGAGCGAGAGCAGCACGAACGCGATTGCAATCCACATTATGAAATAGTGGAACTTTGAAAACACCATCTTGAAGGATTTCTCGGCGGCGCGGAAGGGGCGAAGGTCGTCTATCACAAGGCCTGCCGGGGCATAAAAAAGCGGCAGCCAGACAAGGAGCGAAAGAATTGGGGCAAGATAGTTCTGCGCGCCAAGCTCGAGCGTGAGGAGCTGGATTATGAGAAGCGCGATTGTCCCCAGGAGGAAGAGCAGGAACACATTAAGCGTGTAGCCGGTCAGGCCTTTCAACACTTCATTCTTCACGCTGGTGCCTGTTCGCTGGGCCTTACTCACTATGTTGATGTTCACTATTGCAAACGATATCAGGTATAGCGAGGCAAGAAGGGATAATAGTATTATTCCGAAATCGCCTGCAGACAGGTCGGGGATGCTTCCTGTGCGAAGGAAGGTGCCGCCAAGCGCAGCGAATACCGGCGTGTTCACCAGGAGCGGGATGAGGAGGCCGATGAGCGCGGGTATTGAGAAAAAGGATATCATCTTTATGTTGCGCGAGTACGCCTTGAACGAATGCGCGAGTATGCTGTCCGCCATAGTGGGAGTAGAGGGTTCGAATATTAAAAAGGTAGCGCTGGAAATGGGTTTATGAGATACCCGGCAGTTTCAGGGAGCTTTTACACCTCTTCGGTGATGGCGCTGCGCACAGAGGTAAGGGGATACCTCGCAGCTGCTAAGGAGCAGGTGGAAGCGAGGGAGAGGCTAGCAGTGGTCTGCCCGCACGCAGGCTACCTTTACTCAGGGAAGTGCGCGGCTTTTTCATTTGCTTCCAGCAGCAACTGGGGCAATCGCGGCATTAGCGCCATAATAATCGGGCCCAACCACACTGGATTGGGAACGCCAATTTCCGTGTCGTTTGACAGCTGGAAGACGCCGATTGGGGAAATCAAGGCTGACGCAGAGCTTGCAGAAGCGATTGTGAAAGCTGGGAAAATTGCCCGAAGGGACGAGCTTGGCCATTTGCGGGAACACTCTGTAGAGGTGCAGCTGCCATTTTTGCAGGAGTCTTGCCCCAGTGCGCAGTTCGTGGGCATTTGCATGGGTTTGCAGGACCTTCCGGCAGCCCGCGATTTGGGCAAGGCGATTTTCGATGCAGTGGCAAAGCTCAAGCGGAATGCCATTGTGATAGCATCCTCTGACTTTACGCACTATGAGCCTGCCGAGAGCGCGAAGAAGAAAGACATGCCGGCAATTGAGAGGCTGCTTGCGCTTGACGAGGCGGGCTTTGACAGGATGGTGCGGGAAAAGGACCTGTCAATTTGCGGGCATGGGCCGATTGCCGCTGCCATTTACTATTCGCGGCTTTCCGGGGCAAAAAATTGCGAGCTTCTGAAGTACACGAATTCCGGCGAGGCGACCGGGGACTACTCAAACGTGGTGGCGTATGCAAGCCTTGCAATAAACAGATGATGCGCATTTTGGTTCTTCCTGGCCGGCACAGCAGCTGCCTTTTCAAGGGCAGCCTTTTTCCGTTCAGTCCTCGAACCGGACTGCCTTGTTCCTCCAGGGATATTTCGCGGAAATTATCTTCCGGTGCTGGAAAATGAAGCCCTTGCCTTTTTTCACCACTTCCTTGGTGAAATGGAACTCATACCTGCCCCCGACTTCAGAGTGGTATGCGAACAGAATGTAAAGCGTGCTTTGCTTTGCGCTGCCAAGGGCTTCCCTGATGAAATGCGTAACATCTTCCGACCTGTTCGCGTTTGGGTTCGATTCCGAAACGTCCAGGTGCTGCTCCTCAACCGCCATCCTCTTGCCTGAAAGCTCGAGAACTGCCTTGAAATCGTAAAGCGGGTGCTTTATTGTCTTGTAGGTCAGGACAGCTCCATTGCCATCGACCTGGAGCTCCCAGATGAAGATTGGCCTGACTGCAAGCTCAAGCTGCGCCACGTCCTCCTCACGCCTGGAAGCCACATTGAAGTAGGCGTAATAAAGGAGCGCAAGCGTGGCTATTCCTGTGAGCGCCTGGAGGTAGACCTTGGCGGATTCTGTGTCCATGTTGCCTACAGCAAAGGAGTAGATGACAAGCGTGAAGAGAACAAGCAGCACAAGAACGGTGATATATATGACCCTATTGCGCAGGAATGATATTGCATTGCGCCCGTCCATGCTGCCTATTCTGCAATGGAGTTTAAAAATGGTGTTTTCCCAATCAATGCGGTAATCCCATGGACATCAGGAGCAGAAAATCCGAACACGTGGAAGCTGCGAAGAAAAAGGATGTGGAATACAAAGCAGCGCCAGGATTCGATGATGTGCGGTTCGTGCACGGCTCGCTTCCAGAGATGGACCTTGCGGAAGTGGACAGCGGATGCAGCCTTTTTGGGAAAAAGCTCTCATCGCCCCTAATAATAACAGGAATGACCGGAGGCTACCCTGGGGCGCAGGGGATAAACCTCAATCTTGCGGCTGCAGCTGAGAAGGAAAGGCTTGCCATGGGCTTAGGCTCGCAGAGGGCAATGCTGGAAAAGCCAGGGCTTGCGGCAACGTATAAAGTGAGAAGAACTGCCCCTTCAGTTCCTTTGATTGGGAACATAGGAGCATGCCAGCTGAAAAACTACGGAGTGAGGAAAGTGCGTTCTATGCTCGATGAAGTGGAAGCTGACGCGCTTGCCATACACCTGAATCCCCTGCAGGAGGTCTGCCAGCCAGAAGGGGACAGCAAGTTTTCAGGTATTCTTGGGCAGATTGGAATATTTGCAAAGGATTTGGGGCTGCCAGTAATAGTGAAGGAAACTGGCGCTGGCATTTCCAGGGATGCGGCAATGCAGCTCAAGAAGGCTGGCGTTTCGATGCTCGACGTTTCAGGCGCTGGCGGCACCTCATGGAGCAAGGCAGAGTATTTGCGAAGCGGCGCGAGGCCGGTGTTTGCAGAATGGGGCAACCCCACTTGCGAGTGCATTGCCGCCTGCTCGGATGTGATTGAAACAATTGGCTCTGGCGGAGTCCGCTCGGGATTGGATGCCGCAAAAGCTATTGCGCTTGGAGCCTCTTTTGCTGGCGCTGCTCTTCCTTTCCTGAGAGCCAAGGATCCTGCAGCAGAAGCGCGCACCTGGAAGAATACGATAAAAATTGCCATGCTGCTTTCAGGCTCGAGGAATGTATCACAGCTTCGGATGGCGAAACTTATCATTACCGGGAAAACCGCGGAAGGCATGAAGCGGCTCGGGATAGACGTGAACGAGTACGCGAGAAGGTAGTTGCATGGCTGTGTCTCTTGAGGAAACCATACGCAAGCATACGCTCAAGAATGCGCACGACTACAAGCTTGCCATCCCTGCGAAGATAATCGGCAAGGTGATTGGCGAGTGGCCGGCTGCAAAAACGGATATGAAAGGCACCATGAAGCTGATTAACGAAGAGGCGAAGAGGGTCAATTCACTCACTTCTAAAGACATGGAAAAGGAGCTTGCCGAATTCGTTTTTGAGGAGAAGAAGGAGGAAAAAAAGGAGATTGAGCTTCCAGGCGCTGTCCAGGGGAGCGTGGTGACGCGGTTCCCCCCCGAGCCCTCGGGCTACCCGCACATAGGGCATGCTAAAGCCGCATGGCTGGATTGCCAGTCTGCGGCGAGATACGTGGGGAAAATGCTTCTCAGGTTTGACGACACTAACCCAGAAAAGGAAAAGCAAGAGTACGTGGATGCCATAAAGGAAGGGCTGCTTTGGCTGGGGATTGACTGGGCTGAAGAGACATATACTTCTGACAGGATGGAGGAGCTCTATACTTGCTGCGACGAGATGTTCGTGAAATTTCACGCCTATGTCTGCACATGCTCTGCAGAAGAGATAAAGAAGGGAAGGGAGCAAAAAAAAGCGTGCGACTGCTCTGCCAGAGACGCGCAGGAGAACATGGCGCTTTTCCGCAAGATGAGGGATGGGAAGGTGGAGGAGGGGGAGGCAATTGTGCGCTTCCGGGGATTGATGAGCGATGAGAACACCGTTATGCGCGACCCCACGCTTTTCAGGATAATCAAGGCAGAGCACTACAGGCAGGCGAAGAAATACACGTGCTGGCCTTCTTATGATTTTGCCGCGCCCATAATGGATTCCCTTGAGGGAGTGACGCACGCAATGAGGACAAAGGAGTATGAGCTGAGGAACCCGCTTTACTTTGCAGTCATTAAGGCGCTTGAGCTTCGCGCGCCACAACTTATCGAATTTTCCCGCCTTGAAATAAAGAATGCCCCAATTTCAAAGAGGCTTATCACACCGCTGATTGAGCAGAAAAAAGTGGATGGCTGGGATGACCCGAGGCTGCCCACGCTCATAGCCCTCAAGAGGAGGGGAATCCTGCCAGAGGCAATAAAGGAATTCGTGCTCTCGTTCGGCCTTTCCAAGGTGGAGTCTGAGCCTGGGTGGGACGCACTGCTTGCGCACAACCGGAAAATCCTGGATGAGAGATGCGCGAGAAGGTTTTTTGTCAAGAGCCCTGTGAAGATTACTGTGCAGGGAGCGCCGCAGAAGGAGGCAATCCTGAAGAACCACCCAACCAAGCCGGAGATGGGCTCAAGGAGCGTGGTTACAAAAGGAGAATTTCTCATTTCAAAATCAGACGCAGGGGGCATCCCGCTTGGAGAAACCTTCAGGCTCAAGGACCTCTATAACGTAATATTCTACGAAAAGCGG
>JAHFEN010000065.1 GCA_023248455.1 Microcaldota archaeon
AGAAGCGCAGAGGCTGCAAGCAATGTGTAGCGCTGGATTGCAAGCAGGGCAGCCCTCTCCCTAACCAGCATGAAGAACTGCATTACGTCCTGCGCTGCCTCGCGAAGGGCAAAATGCATGTTCGCGCCCGTCTCATATGCAACGCATAGAAGCCCGAACGCGCGCTCGACCAGGGGGGATGGGCAGTGATGCTGGGCCGCCTGCATGGAGGATTGGAAACTTTCGCCTGCCTTCTGCCTGCGAAGCGCTATTTCGAATGCATCCGAAAGCCTTCCAAAGCCCCCTTTTGCAAGAAAGAAAAGCGCCTTCTCAGATGAAAGAAGCCGGTGCACCGAGGCTGCGGAATAAAGCGCGTCAGGAAGGCGCTCTTCTGCCAATTTGATTTCCTTTGAAGCTGCGTATGAAACTGCCGAGTATGCCACCGGCGCAATGCAGACCGAGAGAAGGGCGAGCATGGGGGAACTTGCAACAAAAAAGAAAGCTGCAAGCGCAAGCGAAATGGAAACAGTCGCAATAGTAAAAGCAATCTGCCCATGGGGAAACCCCCACTTTTCCAGGAATTCCTCAAGCAGCCCTCTTTTGCCTGCAGGCTTTTGCTGCGAATAGGGAAGGAAATAGAATATGGCTGCGAGAGCAAGCAGGTTGAGAATGGGGAATACCACCAGGAAGTAAAGCCAGATATCAAGGCTGGAAACCTGGGATGGGGACAGCAGGGGCGACACTGCGGCGAACACGGCAAAAAAGGCCGGCAGGAGGGCCGAGGCTGCCACAAAGACTATGGCGAGCAGGGAGAGCCTGCTGCTCTGAATGCGCATATTTGTCAGCTGCGTTGAGGAGAACTCCTCTGCAGTGCGCTTCAGGGGCTCTGTGCCAGAGCCAGTTTCATAAATTGAAGAGAGCAATAGCATGCAGCGCTTGACCGCTATGGAATCTGTGCTTGAGGAAAGGCTGGAAAGCGCGGACTGCACTGTGGCGCCGGACTTTATCGCCCTGTGCGCTGCCCCAAAATGCCTGGATAAGATATAGCCCCTGCCTGCAATTTTGGACAGGCATTTCTCGAATGGCATGCCTATGTCAAGGTAGACTGAAAACTCTCGAAGCAGGAATGGCAGCTCGGATTCCATGCTTTCGCACTGCTTTGAAGCAACAGCCCTGGGAAGGAGAAGGAAAAAGGCAAGGAAAGAGGAGGATGCAAGGAGCAGAACCGAAAGCGATTCAAGGGAATCCATGCCAAGAACTGCAAGGGAAATGGCAAAGCAGCATGCCCCAAGGAAAATTGAAACGAAAAACGAGCCTGAAAGGTAGCGCGAGGAATCCGCAGAAATGCCGGCTGAGTTGAAATGGGCTGCGAGGCTTTTCGAGGAGCCTTTTGAAAACAGGCTCATGCCAAAGGACAGCCTGGAGATGCCTGAGAAGAATAGCTGCAAATGCTGGAGCGTCAAGCCTCCCGACCTCCATAAAGAAATTTCTGTATTTCATTGAATGACTTTTCAAAACCAGAATCGTTGCGCGCTTTTCGCAGGAATTTTTCGCGGGACTGCATCTCCTTTTTCACCTCGCGCACAGCCATTCCGGTCCCAGAGGATATTTTTTCAATGATAACGGAAAGCGCAAGCTGCGAAAAGGATTTTCCGTTGAACACTGCGCGCGGGTGCATGACATCCTCCCTGGCAGCAACCGCTATTTCTGTGACCCTGCGGGCCTCGCCAACTTTGCGCTTACTGGAGTCGTACGTTGAAACCCTGCGCTGCACCACAAAGAGGTCTATCCCCTCAAGGTCGGCTTCAAGGCAGCCCATCATCCGCATGCGCAAAAGGGCGTCGCGAGAAGACTGGGCATGGAAAGTGGAATAGCAGCCCTTTGCCTGGCCTGAGAGCGCTGACTCCACAAAGGCGCGTGTTTCCTCAGCGCCGCGTACCTCGCCCACCACCACGCGGTCAGGCCTCATGCGAAGCGAGTCGCGCACCAGCTCCACCATGGAAATCCCGCCTTCCTCAAAGGGGATGAGGCGCATCTGGTGCTGGTGGGGGATGGAGATTTCCGGAGTTTCCTCGATAAGAATGATGCGCTCAGATGACGGAACAAAGGAAAGGAGAGAATTCAAGGTGGAAGTCTTTCCACTTGCAGTGTTTCCTGCAAAGACAACTGACAGGTCCGCCTGTATTGCCAGCGAAAGCATGGCAAGTGTTTCTGCTTGATACGTGCCAAGCGAAAGCAGGTCAAATGGCGAGAGCGGCTCGCGCCCGAACTTGCGGATGGTAAGTTCGCAGCCAGATACTGGTGGCATTGACGCATGCATCCGTGAGCCGTCCTCCAGCACTGCGTTGAGCCGCGGCTGCTGGGCAGTCAGCCTGCGCCCCAGATTGCGCCCCAGGCGGTTCACCAGGGAAATAAAATAGTCCTGGTTTTCAACAGAAAAATTGGTTCTTTTCCAGCCGCTGCCGCGGACATAGACGAACACCGGGCGGTCCAGGCCAATTACTGCTATTTCCTCGAGAGAGTGGTCAGACAAAAGTTCGTCCAGGAAACCTGCCCCGTAGGTCTGGAGAAACGCTGCATGCGCCAGGTATTTTGTCTGGTCGCTTTCCAGCTCCAGTCCCTGCTCGATGCATATTTGGGCCAGTAGCTTTTCAGCAAGCTCTTTTGCCTCACTTTCGGTTGCCACATCCTTGCGCTGCGTTTCGCGCCTGAACGCATCTGCCGCCTCGAGAACCAGTTCCTTTTCCTCTTCAGAGAGCTTGGGCAAACTGACCTTGTACTCGGCTTTCCAATTTCCCAAGCCCCAGCCAAGGGAGACCATTGCCTCACTTTTTGTCAAGTATGTTCTTCCATTCCAGCCTGTCGCCCTCCTCTATTTTCAATCGGTCGGTTATTTCAGGAGGAAGCTCTAGCAGATAAAGCGCGCTTGCAGACGGGCGGATGATAGTTTGATTGGGAGGAATTCGGCGGATGACATCAACCGCGGTTCCGTTTGGGGAGAGCCATATTGCGTCGAATTCAGCAGGCACGAACTTTGAGTGTATTGGGTAAATCCCCTCGCTGTTGAATATGAATAGTATTGGGATTACCTTTTCGCGGAACATCAGGCCCCTCATGCGCGTGAAATTGCTGTCGGCGGTTTCCATGGAAATTTTCACTGACTTCTTTTTCGAAAGGTTGGAAAGCAGCGTGTTGGGCTGCTCTTGGAAGAGGACGCCCACCAGTATGAAGCCAGTGGCA
This sequence comes from Microcaldota archaeon, assembly GCA_023248455.1. Lineage (GTDB taxonomy): Archaea > Micrarchaeota > Micrarchaeia > Anstonellales > Anstonellaceae > UBA10161. Next base: position 3,220 of record JAHFEN010000065.1, read on the forward strand.
AACAGCACTGCTACTACCGCAGCATAAGGAAGCAGTCCTCTAGCGCCGAGCTTATTTGCCATATTTCCTCCTCCTTCGCGCAAATTCCTTCAGCGCCTTGTTGAACTCGCTTTCGTTGAAATCAGGCCACAGCTTTTTCGAGAAGTAATACTCGGCATAGGCTGCCTGCCAGGGCAAAAAGCCGCTGAGGCGCATTTCACCCGAGGTGCGGATGATTAGGTCTGGATCCTGAATGCCGGACGTGTAAAGGAGGGAAGAGAAGGACTTTTCATCCACTTTTTTCATGCCCTTGCGGATTGCCTGGTTGACTGCATCGATTATTTCGTTCCTGCCGCCATACGCGAGCATTAGGTTGAGCTGGTATTTTCCGTTTGCAGCAGTGTCTGCTTCTGCATTCCTCATTTTTTCCTGCACCTGCGCTGGAAGCTCGCTTATCCGCCCTAGGAAGCGCACATGCACCTTGTATTTCCTGTAATCTTTCTTCAGCCCTTCGGAAAGCTTGCTGTCAAAAAGTCGGAACAGATTCTGCACCTCATTTTTGTCCCGCATGAAATTCTCGGTTGAAAAACCCCACATGGTAAGTGTGTGTATTCTGTTCTTCCTGCACCACTTCAGGACATTCGCTATGTTGTCAATGCCCCGGTCGTATGCTACCGGGATGGAGATTCCTTGCTTTTTTGCCCACCTGCGGTTGCCGTCAGGTATAATGGCTATGTGCTTTGGCTTCACCATTGCCTCCCCATTGAAATTAAAGAGGCTTACTTTAAGATGTTTTCTTTTTTGCGCCTGAGCCTTTTCTTGAGCACCGCGTAGCGGGAAAGAAAATGCACCAGTGGAGAGGAAAGCTTTGCTTTCACTTCGCGCGAGGAAAGGATGACGCTGCGCTTGTCAAGTTTTTTGACGCCGATGAACTCCACGGCGGCTGAGCCAACTTCGAGCGGATGGTGCGCGTCGCTTCCCGCAAGCACTGCTTTGCCGTGCTTCTGGGCGAACCTCAAGGCACGCACATTATGAGAAGGGAGGGTTACTCTTGAATTGAACGCTTCTATTGCGTCGATATTCGCAAGAAGACGAGGTTCAAGCGCCTCCAGCTGTATGCCGTGCCTGACTTTGTCGTAAGGGTGGGCTGCGCACGAAACCGCGCCCTGCTTTTTCACATCTGAAAGAACCCGCTCCAACGTGCCCGGAAGAATTTTCTTTTTCACAAAATAAACGAGCAAATCACCCTTGTCTGTCGCCACTTCTTCCCCTATGATGACCTGGACTGGAAGCCTCTGCTGCTTTGCAATCGCAGCTGCCTCAAGCGCGCCTGCCAGTTCATTATGGTCTGTTATCGCTATTGCATTTAGCCCGCGCTTGACCGCCGCCTTGAGAACATTTTCCGGCACTGCGAGTGAATCGAAGGAAAAATGTGTGTGGATATGCAAGTCCGCCTTGATGGAGTTGGATTTCATTTTTTAGCACCTTTTGGCCATGCGTACGTGGTTATGGTATCTGTAATTTCAGTGATGTACCCGTATCCTGCTTTTTCGAACAGCGGCTCAAGTAAGTGGTAAGTCTCTTGACCGCCCCTCAGATGGTAGCTGGCAATAGCAAAACTCACGTTGTGCGATTTCAGAAATTCCAGGCTGCCCTCCACTGCCTCGATTTCTGCACCCTCGATGTCCATTTTCACAAAGTCCAGCCTGTTCAGATTTTCGCTCACAAGAAAAGACGGGATAGTAGTTACCTCTATTGAAGGGAAAGATGCACTACGCTGGGCATTGAAAACAACTGACGACACCGCGTCATGGCCCGGGTTGAACGGCATTTTTCCATCGGATTTCCAAACGCCCTTTTTGACTATGAACATGTTCTTTATGCCATTGCGCTCAATATTATGCCGTAGAATTGCCACGTTTTTTTCATCCGGCTCGAAGCAGTAGATCCTCCCAGTTTCTCCGACCTGTTTCGAAATGAGTAGAGCGTATATCCCGTGGAAAGATCCACAGTCGAAGACAATATCACCCTGCTTGACCTGGTAGTGCTTGTTGTATCCCGCGGTTGCGCTTTCGAGCTCAAGCGCCATGCCAAGATTGGTAAGGACGCTGTATCCCATAAGGCGCACTTCTTTTGTAAAATCAATTGTATTGTTCGTGTAATCT
>JAHFEN010000066.1 GCA_023248455.1 Microcaldota archaeon
ACAACGTCCACAGGCTTTCCAAGGAGTCTTTTGAGGGGCTGCGGGCAAACGTGCAGGTTGCAGGGGCTGGAACTGCCATGGTGGACGTGGGCGACACGCACGTCGAGGCGCTTCTGAGGAAATACGGCTTTAACTTGCTTGCGCAAGTGCCGTTCTTCGAAATCAAGAAAGGCGGCGGCTCGCACCACTGCTCCATGCTCAAGCTCGTGGTGGAGTGACCTTTCAAACGAACCTTGTGCCGCAAGGAAAACCCCCGAGCTTGCCAGAAGGATGGTTTCCCTATCCTCCTACACAAATCTCGTTCCGCAGCTTGGGCAGGAGAGCATGTAGTAATTCGCTGTGTAGGAGCAGATAGGGCAGCGGTACTGCAGTCCCTCGGGCGCAGAGGGAGCGCCTTTCTTGTCCGACAGGTCGTAGCCGCATTTGGAGCACTTGGGGGTGTTCAGGGGGTTTGCGGTCTTGCATTTCGGGCACTCGATCCTGAACATGGAATCCAGGCGAGTGCCGCACTTGGGGCAGCGGTCCATGCCAAGAATGACTGGAGACTTGCATTTCGGGCACTCGGCCTTCCGATCGCCGTGCGGCTTTTCATTCATCGCGCCTTTTATGAGGTCAAGCAGTCCCATGCAAAGGCTTGCGAAAGGAGCCTATAAAAAGGCTATTTTTCCCTAGGGGCAGAAGCAAACAGCAAATCGCCCTATAGGCTGCCCCCAATGAGGTAGCCTATAAAAATGCTTTATTTCAGAATGAGTTCTCACGGGCTTGTGCCCTAGGGGGCAAACAGGAGCTTCCCCCTAACGGTTCACCCGGTAGGCAACAGAAAACAGTGGGCTTGTGGCGCAGTGGTAGCGCGCCTGCTTTGCAGAACCCTTTTTGCTTGCTTCGCTCGCAAATGTTGCAGCTCCGACTGCTCGGCGATCCGAGCAGTGGACCACTGGTCGCTTCGGCAACCAGTCGGTCGCTCTGCTGCGCAAAAAGCGTTCACGGAAAATGGAAAAGGGGTTACAAAAAAGCAGGAGGCCGGGGGTTCGAATCCCCCCGAGTCCATTCAATTTCCCCAAGGCGTGAAAGTGAAGTTTGCCTTGACCTCCCAGGTCTTTCCCCCTGTCCAGGGCTGGTCTGGTTTTTTGAGATTGAACAGGTCATAGGTGAATTTGAGGCTGGTGCTGTTCATCAGGGTGGCATCGCCAGGCTTTCGCAGGAACTCAGCAGTGAGCGAAATTGTATCGTCCTTCCGAATCCTCTGCCCTTGGTCTATTGCCCGGGTTCTTCCTCAGAAAGGCTGGAACTGCATAGTAATCACTGCAGACATGCCTTTGCCTCCGGTCATGCCAGCAGTGGCATTCCGCTGTATTTTCAAAACGTCATATCCCACGGTTGCCGAGATCTTGTATATCCATGAGGTGTCCCCTGGAATCCGGTTGTATTCAGCCCCAAGGCCAAAGTGCGTCTCATCTCTTTGCGATTCCCCAATTGACTGATGCAATGCTTTCCAATCCACATATGCCCTGACCCTATTGTTAGGTGTGAACAGGGAAAGTTGGCCTGCAAGCCCGTATTTCATGGCTTTCTGCAGACTCAGTGCCGGGATAATGGTCAATTCCTCCTTGCTGTACACCACCCAGGCGCCAAGATACTTGTAGCGCAGGTACTGATACATTTCAAACGCCTTATAGGAGTCTGCCTCAGTCATGCCAGAAACTACTGTGGCTGACTTGAGCAAATTGTCATTATCGTCTAGCTTGAGCCCGAACAGCCCTGCCCAGCGCTTGGGGTTGTCAGTAAACGTGCTCTGAAGCGCCCATGTCACGTTGTCAAAGGTGAACATATTCATGTTGAGCCTTGCTCCAGCGCCAAAGGTGGTGCCTTTCTCCCCCTGCTGGTTCCTGGTCGTGCCTCCAAGGACACCAAAGGACAGCGTTTTTCCCTCATCGTCAAGGCGTATCTTCCGTACGCTCAGCCCGCCGACCGTGGTGCCGGTTTCGCCATAGCTTGTGACAAACTGGGCCGTTGCCCTTCCTTGCCACAGGAACGGAAGGTTTGCCAAGTCAAATGCAGCCCCACCTGACACTGTCTCCTTCCCAGTAACTGCGTCCACTCCAAGGTTTCTCCTTTCCTCGGCAAAGCTGAGGTTGCCCATGAGCATTCCTGCTGTGGATCTGGCAGCGAGGCCAAGTGGCGCGTTCTGAGCTGCCTTTGCTGCAGTTGGGTCAAACGTCCAAAGCCTTCCTTCGGTGTTGAAAAGGAAGGCTGATTCAAGGAATGCAGTGTTGGTGTCATTTACCAGAGCCAGCGAGCCTGCTGCGATTTTTTGGTATACAGGTTCCCGCTTTGCTGAATATGCATAGGCTGGCAGATTGCCCCAGGCAAAGGAAGTCCCTGCTCGGATGCTTCCTATGTGCTTCTTGCCCCCCACAGAGTAGGCGTCAAACCCTGAGCCTGGAGTGAACCTGTTTGCTGTGCCTGCGGCTGACCAGTCGTCGCTGACCACCACACTGGTGCCTACCTCGTCCACTTTGGATTTGCCCTTGCTATCCCCGTAATTGGTGTAGGTGGCGTGTGCGTACATTCCCATGTCCTTTGAGGCTGAGAAGAAGGCAGATAGCGCCTGCCTGCTCTCATAAAGCTGCCTGCTTGTGGGAGTGTAGGCTGTCCCAGGGTCTGAGATTAGCGAACCAGTGCCCCCTCCTAGTGTGAACGGGGCGATGTTTGGGGACCCTGCCTTTTCGTCATTTATGTAGGCAACCCCAAAATCAGGGCCCACGTTGGTTGCAATTATCATTCCTGCGAATTGCGGGTTCTGTATGATTTTTATCAGGTCGTCGGATTTTCGCGGAAGGTCCCCTGTGCCCTTTACTGCTATGGTGGGGGCGGCAAAGCCGCTGTTCCATTCTATCTTGGAGAACAGCACCCCCACTCCCTCGTCGGTCAGGTTCTGCGCTATCACTTTGCCGTGGAAGTCTCCCTGCGAATCACGGAAGCCCACGGCGACCGAGGCTGTTTTTGTCAGGTTGTCCTTCTGTATGTGGAGCTCCCCCCTTGACCTGTCAGGGAATACCATGCTTGCGAATATCAGCGCGCGCTGCACCAGCATATCCTTGAGCTGGAAGTCAGCCACTCCAAGAGAAAGCAGGCTGTTTCCCGCAAGGGGCATGGGCGCATTGGCTGCCCTTACTGCGAATCGGTAAACTCCACTGGTTTCTGTTCTGTCTCCCCAGAGGATATTGCCGCTTGCCGTGCCAGAGTAGGCAGTGTTCCTTCCTTCAAGCGCTGCTCCGCTTATTGCAAAATCCGTGCTGCCTGCTGTGACCACCTCGTTTGGCTGGCCCTCTCTCACTATTGGGACATAAGACGATTTTTGCGATACCAATGCCTTCAAATCAGCCCTTCTCAGGAATAGCTTGGGAACCTTCCAGGGAAGGTAGGCTGGCAGCGCTCCTGTGACTTTTGCAATTATCTCCGGGGTCACGTCGAATCGGAACTTGTCTATTGCAACAGACGGCCTTCCCTGTATATTCACAAGGTCAAAGGAAGGGGTTCCAAAAAGCCTTTCAATATCTGCTTCTGAGCCGCCCCGTATATACGGTCCGTCAAAGCGGTTGTTCAAGTACGGCATGCCAGCAATCCTGATATTGCCGTATATGCCAGGCACCACTCTCTGCTCCTTTACAGCTATGTTGAAAAGGTTCTGGTAAGCTGAGAGCAGCTTTGGCTGTATGGCAAAACTTGACTCAGGCCCAGGAAGCTTTGTAATGTTAATTGCAGCATGCTTGGCACTGCTGGGCATCAAATGCCTTTTCAAATCCAGGTTGGCCTCCCTCTGCAGGCGATAGGTCTCAGTAAAGAACTGGGTCGCAGTGACTCCGTCTATATAATCGACTTTCTGCCCGAGCTCGATGTCATTCATGAACGGAAGCACCAGGCTGTTGTATGCCTTTATAGGGTCGGGATAGTGGGCCAAGGTCACCATCGCACCGTCGAATAAATGCTCAAGAAGGGCCTCGTCCCTGCCTTTTATTTTCGCGAGCCCCTCTACTATGTCAATCGGGCCCAGGGAAGCTGCTGGCTCCTGCTGCTGGGGCGCTGCCCCTGGCTTAAGATAACTCATGCTCCTTGCAAGAGGGAAAGTACCATCAGGGTCGGGCGTATAGCCTGGTATGGTGAACCTGGTGGCAGTGGCCACTGCTCCTATCTGGCACTTGCCGCTGAAAAAGTTTATCCCTAACAGCCCTACGGTATAGGCATTCGGCTCGTTGGGGTCTCTGATAACTGGGCCGGATATTCCTGAAGTGCCGCCCAGCTCAGTCCCATCAGCAAGCGTGACTTTTATTGTGGTGGTTCCGCCGCTGGCAAAATCCGACTTGAAGCCAGAAACCGAACTTGCGTCAAGCGCTATGTACTGGTCAATGTATGCCCCCGAAATAAGCGTGCCAATGTTATTGAGTGAGAAGCCCACCAGCGAAGGCTCGGCTGCTGCAGCAATGCTTGACAGGATGCTCATGCCTTCAGGCGAAAGAATCTTGTTTTCTTTCGGGCCGACATGCCATCGGTTCATGGCTTCAAACTCGGGTTTGGTCACCTTGAACATTTGCTCCTGATTGCGGAGTTTCATGGCAAGCAGTAACTCAGGTGCATTGGTGCAATCCCTGAATTCATTCTGAAGGTCCATGAATTCCTTGTCGCGCATTATGCGTTCGTTGTCCCGTATCACGTCCAGTTCCCGGTATGCCATGGTAACCGCGCGGTATATGTCATAACTGGAGTAGCCGAATTGCGGTTCAACTGCCATATTAAAAAGATCGTTGCGGTTGGCTACATACTCGTTCTGTTCTGAAGTGATCTTGCCAAATGTTTCCTGTTTCCAGCTTCCTATGTGCTTCAAAAGCTCGCCAAGCTTGCTTTTCTTTTCAGCACCGCTTGCTTGCCCCCTAAGCGCTCCAACTGCATCATCCAGCACGTCTGCTGCGTGCGTGCCCTTCACGTAATCCTTCAGGCCCTCGAGCCTGGCTGCTAGAAACTCCGCGCGTTCTCTTTCAAAATTGCTGTGGCAATATCCAAGCGCGGATTCTACGTCCGATGCCCCTGTCGCTTCAAGAAGAGGCTGGTAGCTCCTGGCTTTTAAGTTGTCTTGGGTAGGCGAAGGGGTGGAAATGAAAGGCGCAAGCCGGTCAAGCCCCTTGATTCTAATCATTACTCCCTCGAAACGGCTAACCAGGTCCTCTGCCTGTGAAAGGGTAATCCCAAATGCTGAAGCAAACTGGTTCTCTGCATTGTTAAATGAGCCTGTATGGTCCTCCCCCCTGGCAGTCTTGAAGTCGCT
>JAHFEN010000067.1 GCA_023248455.1 Microcaldota archaeon
GAAATAGAGAGCAGACGCTGCGTCGTATTCCGGGTGGGCGTCCAAGAAGCCAATCATGCGGTCCAGGTGGCTTGAGTGCGGCAGCATATCGGCATCCAGCCAGAGGATGTACTCAAGCTCTGGCTTCATGGACAGGGCCGACTCAAGAAGTATGTGCCGCGCTTTGTCCAGGGGCATTGCCTCGTTCACGAAGGAGGTGACCGCCATACCCCTCGAGATGATGCCAGTGTACAGGTTCACGAACGAGGCCACGAACATCCCAGGGACGCTGTCCGTGACTGGGACAAGGATTGCCACCCCGCGCCTCTTTTCTGGAAGATTGTCATCGCTGCCCATAAACCACACCCGTGCATTTTGGAAAATAAGTGTTTATAATAGCGCCCCGACCGTGCGCATACGACAGAAATAGCTTAGCCCACGCCCTTCCAGGAGTGGTTTTTATTGACGATTACCTCTTTCGACGTAAAAATATATAATATTACCTCTAAAACAGCTGAAACGAATGTCGTTGGTTTGTATATACAACTATTATTAGTTATTAATAATTTGTTGATAGTAAAATCGGAATTTAATGGTGGCGTGAGCAGGTAAAAAGTTAATAGAAACTGCCAGAAGACGACTTTTTATCACATCGGAGACACTTTAAATGTAATGACTCCAAATCTGCTCGCGAAGGTTTAGCAATGTCTCCAATAATTAGGAAAAAGAACATCAAGAAGGCGCTCTTCGCGCAGTATTCCCTTTTAGGCTACAACCTGGCAGAGGGAATTCTTTCAGTATTCTTCGGTTCCGGAGCAGGAAGCATCGCCCTAATCAGCTTTGGATTGGACAGCTTCGTTGAGTCGTTGTCTACCATTATAGTGACTTTGAGATTGAGAAAGTCCGGCAAAACGAGCTTCGAGGAAGAAGAACAGCACGAAAAAAGGGCAATGAAGCTGGTCGGCTATTCGTTCATCGTGCTTGCCATTTATGTGATATTTGAGTCATTAAGGAAGCTTCTCCTTCACGAAATTCCAGAAGCTTCTGTTCCAGGTATTCTGATTGCGCTGGCATCAATCCTCGTCATGTCACGCATGGCAAAATACAGGCATGACCTTGGGCACGAGCTGAAAATTGACTCGCTGGTTGCAGATTCCAAGCAGACCCAGTTATGTGTCTATATGTCCTATGCCCTTCTCGCAGGAATAGGGCTGAACTTCCTTTTTAGCTGGTGGTGGGCTGACCCATTGGCAGGCCTAATCATTGCAACTCTGGCTTTCTGGGAAGGCAAAAAGGCACTGGAAGGAAAGACGTGCTGTTGAAGCTTTTTCTTTGAAAGTAAGAAGATTTATTAATATATTCGAATATTCTAATATATATGGGAGATGACATTTATCAGTTGCATGCCGAGATGTGCAAGGTGTTCTCAAACCCGATAAGGATAAAGCTGCTCAATCTCTTGAGGGATGGCAAGGAGCATTCTGTCAGCGAACTTCAGAAAGCGACTGGCTTGGGGCAGGCCAACCTCTCGCAGCACCTTGGCATCATGAGGCACAAGGGCGCAGTATTACCAAAAAGAAAGGGGCGGCAGATTTTGTATCGCATTTCAGACAAGAAAATAATCGTGGCTTTCGACATAATCCGCTCAGTGCTTTCAAAAAACCTCAAGAGCCGCCAGCGCATGCTGAAAAATGAGGTGTTGTAGATGAGATTTGCAGTTTTGGTTTTCATTCTGATGCTCTTTGGGTTTGCAATGGCAACGATGAGCACTGAAGAGCTAACCAAGGCAAAGCAGCTGATTGATTCGAATGTGAGCTGCGGCAACCTTTCGGACAGCCAACTTGAGCTCATAGGCGAGTATTACATGGAGCAGATGCACCCTGGGCAGGCGCATGAAGTGATGGACCAGATGATGGGTGGCGAAGGTTCGCAGAGCCTGAAAAGCGTCCACATACAGATGGCAGAGGTGCTTTACTGCGGAAAAACAGGCACTCCAGCAACATACGGTGGAATGATGGGGATGATGCCCATGATGGGCAGGTTCGCTGGGGGCGGGATGATGAGGGGAGCCGGAGGGTATGGTTTGAATGGCTTGGGTGCTTATGGGCTTGGAAATGGAATGATGGGCGGATATGGTGGCATGATGGGCTACGGCGCATGGGGCTGGCAGAGTATTCTTTTCTGGCTTCTGGCAATTGCAGCACTCGTCTTGCTGGTATTTTGGCTCTACAAGAAAGCAAGCGGAGACACGCTCTCTGCGGCAGAGATACTGAAGCGGAGATATGCCAAGGGTGAGATTTCCAAAAAGAAGTATGCTGAGATGAAAAAGGATTTGGATTAGCCAGCTTGGTGGGCGCATGAAAAAACTGACGGTTGTAATCAGCTCGAACGAGTCCGAGAAGGCGTGGAATGCGTTCAGGTTCGCAAACCTTGCAGTTGACAAAAAGGACAATGTAAAGGTATTCCTCATGAACAGCGGAGTGGAGTGCCTTGTGGATAAAGGAAAACATGATGTAAAGGCGCTCTCGGAAAAATTCGAGCAGAAGGGTGGCAAAGTCCTTGCCTGCGGCACATGCGTCAAAAGCAGAAAAATGGACAAGGTCTGCGAGATTTCGAACATGGAAAAGTTCTACAACCTCATTATGGAAAGCAACAAGACGGTATACATCTGAAATATGCGAGCGATGGTGCCTTGCTCATCACTCGTGCAATCTTGAAATAACAAAGCACACCATCAAATAAGTCGCTCGTTATCAATATGTGCCGAACCATCTATCCAGACGCTCGCGCTCGAATCTGCGCTTAGTTTCGAGGCCTTCTTTAGATGGCGGGCTCAAGGTAATCTTTGGCCCTTCTGGCGCAAGCAAGTCAACTTCTACTGGAGCAGCCTCCTCGTTTCCTGCATCAATGTAGCAAACACCTGTGCCGTCATATGCTATCGCCTTGCCCCCCTCTATGGCTGCAATCATGCTTCTTGCGAGCGCTGATGCCTGAGCCTCTGCCAATACCCCGGCTTTCGGGTGGGAATTCCCGTTTGGAAGTTTAAGCGCAGCGACATCTCCAAGTGCATAGACGTTCTCCACAGAGGTTTTGAGCGTATAGAGGTCCACCGGCACAAACCCTGAAGCGTCGGCAAGCCCTGCCTCCCGCACAACCTTGGGTGCGCGATGAGGTGGCACCGCGCCAAGGATGTCAAACGATAGTTCGAATCCATTTTCATATGTGACTTTGTGATCTTGTGCATCGATTGCCTTGGGCTTGTGTTGAGGGAGGTATTCTATCCCTTTTTCCGCGAGCATCGTTTTTAATGCGTCACCAACCGCCTTTCCTGCCACAGGCATTGGCTGCGGTTCTGGCGTCGTGAGCACTATCCGAACGTTTTCCCGCACCCCGCGCTTCCGAAGAATATCGTCTATCAAGAACGCATACTCGTATGGCATGGGCGGGCACTTGAACGGGGTGGACGATATAATGATAGCTATGGTTCCGCTTTTTATTGATCCGACCGCGCCCTTCAGTTTTAGCACGTGTTGCATATCGCAGAGATTGAGTCCTGCTTCTGCAAGCCCGGGCAATAACTCGGGCGCTAATTCTGCACCGAGCGCGATAACCAGGTAGTCGTATAAGATCCTGTGTTTTTTTGTTTGAACTGTGCTATTTTTCGTATCTATTGTAATGATTTCGTCACGGACGAACTTGACATGGTCCGCACTTAGTGCCGTGTAAGGCCGTTGTCCTTCACCTGCTTCCCTCCTCCCTGCCAATACCCATTGCATCGAGAAGCCCATGCTGAAATGCGTATTTTGATCAACAAGCGTGACATCTGCCTTTCCTGCTTTCGCAAGGTCATTAAGCTCGCTCGCTAAAGTAAGGCCCCCGAATCCTGCTCCCAGAATAACAACATTATCCATTGGCATTCACCTCCTTCCTTCAACTCCTGTTCTATATAAAGCTTTTTCAATGCGTTGTCGTTTTGTAGCATCAGACTGTTCGTCTATCGTATCGCTTTTTTAATTTTCAATCTAACCAAGAAAGTTTCCGACAGAGCGCAACACTTGGAAGTTCGACGCCCTCCAGATTATTTTTGCAATTTTTCCATTTCTCAGATGTAAAATTAGCACTTTTTTGACCAGTTCACGCCCCGACCGGGATTCGAACCCGGGTCGCCAGATTGACAATCTGGAATGCTAACCACTACACCATCGAGGCTTTTTTCAAGGATACGGAATCCCGCCAGTGTGATTTGTTCAACGCCTTTGCCATTTTCCGTGAACGCTTCCCTCTTTTTCGCCGAAGCGAAAAAGGGGCGCGATTTTCCTCGCAGAAAATCGCCGTTACGAGCGTGCCCATCTGGAGCGAGCAAAAGGGTTCTTGAACACACAACATCTTGATAACTGCCGGCACAATCGCCGACTGCCGAGACTGATTGCCTTACTACAGCCAAGCGCTCTACCAGGTTGAGCTATGGCGGGAAATGATTTTCCATATCCTTGAACTGCTCTGTTAGATTATCGGCAAAATGTTTAAATAGAGTGACAAGGGAGATTAGCCTAAGTGTGTTTGGGAGGTGTGGAAATGGCAAATGTAGAGCGAGTGAAGATTCTGCTGACCGAGGATGACGTGCCGAAGAATTTCTACAACATACTGCCCGACCTGCCCCGCGCTCTTGATCCGCCGCTGAACCCTGCTACAAACGAGCCAGTGGGCCCTGAAGCGCTGTTCGCGATTTTCCCAAAGGAGATAGTCCGCCAGGAGATGTCTCCAGAGAGGTTCATCCCCATTCCCGAGGAGGTGCGCGAGGCTCTCCTGCGCTCCTCAAGGCCGACGCCGCTTTTCCGCGCCAAGAGGCTGGAGCAATACCTGAAAACCCCGGCAAAAATCTACTACAAGCACGAAGGGCTCAACCCGTGCGGCAGCCACAAGCCCAATACAGCGATAGCACAGGCTTATTACAACATGAAGGAAGGGGTGGAGAAGCTTGCGACCGAGACAGGGGCAGGCCAGTGGGGAACCGCACTTTCATATGCAACCATGCTTTTCGGCCTCAAGTGCGAAGTGTTCATGGTGGCAATCAGCTTCCAGCAGAAGCCCTACAGGAAGATAATGATCGAGACCTATGGCGCGACAGTGCACTCCTCGCCCTCCAAGTTCACCTCTTACGGCAGGAAGGTGCTGTCTGAGGACCCGCAGCACGGCGGCAGCCTCGGCATTGCGATATCCGAGGCAATTGAAACAGTGGTGGGCGACAAATCGGGAAAATCGAAATACTCGCTTGGAAGCGTGCTCAACCACGTTATGCTGCAC
>JAHFEN010000068.1 GCA_023248455.1 Microcaldota archaeon
AAAACCAAGATGGCAATCACTATCACTACTGGCACAAAATATGCGCTGATGGTATCTGCGAACCGCTGTATTGGAGCGCGGCTCCCCTGAGCCTCTTCAACAAGTCGTACTATCTGTGCAAGTGTTGTCTCCTTGCCGACTTTCATTGCCTTGAAGGTGAGAGTTCCATGCTTGTTTATCGAGCCTGCTATTACTTTGCTGCCTTTTGTCTTTTCAACCGGAATTGACTCCCCAGTTATCAAACTCTCATCTACTGAGGAGTCGCCTTCGAGAACAAGTCCGTCTACAGGTACGCGCTCGCCTGGCTTAACTATCACCAAGTCGCCAACCGCCACGTCGGATGACGGAATCTCCAACTCCTTGCCTTTGCGTATGACGTGCGCCATTTTTGGCGAAAGGTCCATCAGTTTGCGGATTGCCTCGCTGGTTCTGCCTTTTGCAACCGCTTCCAGGTATTTTCCAAGTATGACAAGCGTGATGAGCGATGCTGAAACTTCAAAGTATTGTTCTTGCACCAGCCCTGCAAGTGCCGCGATTGAAAAGAGGTAGGCTGCACTGGTGCCAACTGCTATGAGCGTGTCCATCGAGGCTGTACGATTGCGGGCTGCCGATATTGCACCTTGGTAAAAGCCCCTGCCCACAATGAACTGCACAGGTGTAGAAAGTGCAAATAGCAGCCATAGGCGGTACGGGAATTCCATCAGGAACATGCCGAGTGCTATTGCCGGTATCGAAAGGACTGCGCCGATGAGGAGCTTCTGCTTGAGTTCCTTTATTTCGTGCTCGCGCTCCTTTTTTTCGCGCTCGGAATCAAATCCAGGCACGGCTTTGTACCCAAGGGAGGCGACTTTTTCCAAAAGCTGCTGCTGGCTCACGAGCTTTTCATCGTATTCGACCTGCGCTCTTGCTGCCGCATAGTTGACATTGGCCTTCAGCACGCCGGGTGTTTTTGACAAGCCCTTATTGATTAGCGATGCACAGCTTGCGCAGTGCATACCGTTTATGGTGAAGTCCTCTTTTTTCATAGCATTAGCCTCCTCTAGCCCAAGCTTTGTTTTTCATCTTAAAATATCCTTTCTTTGGAATGCTCAGCCGCCGCACCCGCAGCCTCCTCCTACTCCGCACGAGCCCCCGGATGCTTTAGGGGCGGTTCCAGTGAATGCCGCAACCGTTCCGTCCGTATCTTCCACGACTATTGTGCCGCGGTACATTCCCATTGAGCAGGAGAAACTGAACTTTCCCGACTGGGAAGGCGTAAATTCGATTATGTTGTCTCCCTGCCTCACGACTTTTCGCACGCCAAAGTCAGGCATCACTATGCTTTTTGAGCACCCAGGCATTGCACTTATGTCCGCTACCAGTCGAACGGGGATTCCTTTTTTCACGCGGATTGGATTCGGCTGGTATGTCCCGCCCTGCACACTGAGCGTTATCTCCTGCACGCCGCCATTAACAGGCGCGAGCTGACCTCCAGATGGAGCTGGCACCTGCGCAGCCACCTGCTGCTGGGAAGTGCCTCCTTGCGGCGATGCATTTACTGGCTGCACCAGCCCCCCAAATGTGATGAAAAGCGTGAAGCCTGCCACGACAAGTACCACCATTGCCCAGAATAATTTTTCAGCGTCCATTCCAAACACCTCCTATATCGTAATCGGGCCACGTGGGCCGAAGAGCATTATTATTGCTGAAACTAGCACTAGCAAAAGCGTAAGGGAGAAGAATTGGGAAAACGGCATCAGCTCCTTTTCTCCCCGCTTTCCAGCCGAATTGTAAATCATGTAGGTCAAGCCCGCAAGTATTGCAATGCAGGATGCTACGAATATGGGCATGAAAAGCAATACCCGGTCTGCAAGCATCATCACCGTGAGCATCGCACCCATCGTGCCACCCATCAAACCAGCCATCATGCCCTCCATCACACCCATTATGCCGCAGCACTTGCCGGCCCATGCGCCTGTCAGTATGCCTACAGCCATCCCGAATACCGAGCCGACGAACATTCCATTCGTAGCGCCAACCACCGCGCCGAACAGGAAGCCAGCCATCATGCCGATTGTCATGCCGACCATCATGCCCTCCATGCAGGTAAAATCAACCTTGTGCGAGCGGTAGTGCGACATTGAAGCAGTGACTGCGACTGCTGAAATTGCAGAATAGAAAAGAAACGGGAGCCGCGTGCCAAATCCCTGCATTCCGCGAAAAACTAGAAGGTAGCCAAAGAACCCGATGAAGAGGATAACGACGAAGCTGAAAAGAGACATTTTGAGTATGGCACGCTCTGCCCAAAGCTCATCTTCGCTTGAAAAAAGCTTTTTTACAAAAATCTTGATTTGCCGCTCGAATGGCTCTGCCCTGGCGAGTTCTTCCTTTGTTTCACCTAGGTTATAGCCTGCAGCAATTATCGCATCCTTTATTTTCTCAAACGAGCTTTCGCCATCCGGGTAGTCGATAACTGCCTTCCCCTCCTGTGCATTTACAGCGTGAACCTTGCCGCCTGCAGATTCGACTGCCTTGGAAACCAGCATCTCGCATGACGCACAGGTCATCCCGCTGACATATATCGTTTTCTTTTCCATTTTTGCACCTTTTATTGCACGTTGTAGCCGTTCTGGGTGATTGCTTTCTTCACAGCGTTTGCATCGAATCCTTCACCATCTACTTCCAAAATGCCTGTTTTGTGGTTTGCTTTCACGGATTTAACCCCAGCTATTTCTCCGATGTCCATCTGGAGAACTTTTTCGCAGCTTGGGCAGTGCATGCCGTTTACCTTGAATCTTTTTTTTGCCATGATAAACCCCCCATCATTCATCCATTCTTTTGCAGTTCCTTCCTCATTTCTAGAAATTCCTTTTTCGAAATCTCGCCTATTGCATATCGTTTTTCCAATATTTCAAGCGGGGACCGGGATTTTCCTGTTGTGCACCTGATGAGGCTGTAAATGACCACAACCAGTCCAACTAATAGCAGCGCCAAGAAAACATTTCCAACAATAGACCATGTGCTATATTGGTTCATCATCCCACCGTACCACGAACCCATCATGCCTCCTTGTTGTGTAAATGTACCCTGCCCCATCATCCCCCGGAATGCGCTGCTTAACCCACTATAGTTTGCGATGCCAGTGCCTGTGAGCCTGCCCATCATCGGCGCGAGTCCCATCATCCCGGCGTATGTTACCTGGGTGTCTGCTTTGCCGCAGTAAAGAACCTCGGCCATCTGTATGTGCGCCTGCCGCAGGCTTTCTGAGCCCTCGCCGCCCATCATCCTTTCCATCGCAGCGTGCTGGGCGCCAGGGTGCAATTGTTCCATATAATAATCCCCTATTGCCTCCAGCTGCCCCTCGGAAAGATTGCCGCAACTCACGTTCGAATCAGCAAGCTGCTTGCCCTGCGTAATCATGTCGTCTGCCTGCGCATACGCGGAAGCCAGCAGGATTGCAACAAAAAACCCAAGCATTATTTTTTTCATTCCACTTACCTCATCTTGTTCAGGACACAATCCTTGAACACTTGCGTACGGAAGGAAACCGAAACGGTTTAAATATGTACTTGTGAAACTGGTTTCATAGGGGAGAAGTTTCAGGTGTTTCAATGGATTTTGGTGAAAACAAGACACTAGCATCTATTATAGTGGTGCTGCTCCTGATGTTCGCAGCCGCAGTTTTCTTCTATAACAGAACGTTGAATGACCTTGCAGGAGGAAGCTGCAGCGACAGCAGTGTCAACTGCCCGCACGAGAAGATAGTTGAGACACAGAACATTGTGATCGCTGTGCTGATTGGCGTGCTGATAATAGTAGCAGGAGGATTGGCATATGTGGTTTATCGAAAGAAAAAAGGGCAGATCGAAGCAGGGCAGTCAGCACTCCATCACTACGAGCATGCACACGACCTGCATCAGGTTCCGCAAGAAAAGAAACCTATTGACAAGTCAAAGCTCGATGACGATGAAAAAAAAGTAATTTCCATACTGGAAAGCGCCCAGGGCTCGACCTTCCAGTATGAAATGATAAAACGTTCCGGGTTCTCCAAGGTGAAAGTCTCACGGGTGCTGGACAAATTGGAGCAGAAAGGGCTGATTGAACGCAAGAGGCGCGGAATGGCGAACCTTGTTGTCATAAAGTGAAACGGTGGAGCCCGCAATATGCCCTAATCTAGTTTTGGGCAACCCACCTGAAAAACCTCACAGGAGCAAATGATCGGATTTATTTCCTCGAAGAGAATCTGGTCCCTGCTTTTGTTCTGTGTGGCTGATGAAGCCTCCACTGCAGTGGAATTGTTCGAAGTTCCCTGACGATTTAGCGCGGTATTTGGGTGGTTTTGCAAAACTTGGGGAATGTTTGTGGAATTTTACGGGCCTTGCCATGCAGTTGAATTGTTTTTCACAAGCTTTGCCGAACCAACGCACGCATTGATTTCGCCATCAGAATGGCATCCGCTCCCCATCTCTTTTGACTTCCAGGTTGGTCCTGTGCCAATGCAGCCGAGTGAAAAAACAGCAAGCAGCAGCAAGATAGCAACTGCACACCTCTTAAAAATTGCGTATCTCATCTCATTTCCCCCCATTTGCCTTGGCTTGAAGCTTTCCGTTTATGGCAATAAGCAAGACCAGTATCGATATTGCCCCTAGGATGGGGCGCAGCGGATCGAAGTAAGCCATCAGAAATGTCGTACCAAGCAGCAGAACCAGGAGCTTGTCGCATACCGGGCAGGCGAATGCCAGCAGCCCGAGAATCCCGCCGCCTGCCGCCTTTGCGTCATGGGGGCAGGCGCTCGCCGGAATTGCGAAATACAGCCCTCCCAGAAAAGAGGTGGTGAGGAGAAAAAAATAGTCGAGTGGGGTCGAGGGAGTCATGCGGTGGAATATTGGATTTGGGATCAGCGAGGTTGGAATTCCAAAGATGAGAATAAGGCTTATTGTGAAGATGACAAATTTTGCAAGGTTTTCACCTTTCGCCATGCATGCCGAAATCCGCTGAAGTTGTTTCATGTGATGCCACCTGCATTATTATTGTGCTATACCGAATCGATTGCACGCTTGAGTTTCGCTTCTGCCTGCGCCGCAATCTGATTGAGCGCTGGGCTGCCTGCTTTCCCAAGTTGCACAGTTGGCAGGATACATGCCACAAACGTCCTGCCTTCCTTCCTGTAAACTATCACGTTGCAGGGAAGCAGCAGGCCTATGTCGAGTTCCTCGCTGAGTCCGCGGTAAGCCAGGGGCGGATTGCATGCGCCGAGGATAACGTAGTCCTCGAAATCCACATTCAGTTTTTCTTTGAGC
>JAHFEN010000069.1 GCA_023248455.1 Microcaldota archaeon
AGAGGAAATCACTTTCACACAGGCCGACCTGCAGGCAACGCGGGAAAGGATGGGCGCATCTGAAAAGCCAGAGCTTGTGACAATAGGCTGCCCGCACGCATCCATCGAAGAAATAGAAGAAGTGGCGGAATTGGTGCGCGGAAAAAAGCTTGGCTGCGAACTCTGGGTCTGCACTGCAAGGCAGACAAAGGAAAAGGCGGACAAGCTCGGCTATACTTCTGCAATCGAAAAGGCAGGCGGAATCGTGGTTGCAGACACCTGCATGGTGGTCTGCCCGCTTGAAGAGATGGGCTACAGGATAACCGGCTGCAACTCTGGAAAAGCAGCAAAGTACCTTGCAACAATGTCAAAGCAGAAAGTGGTTTACGGTGATATTGGAGACATAGTGTTCAGGTGAAATGATGCTCGTGGAAGGACGCGCAATAAGCAGGGGAATTGGAAAGGGCAGTGTCCTTCTCTCCCATGACGCCATCTCCTTCCTTGGGGGCGTGGACCCGAAAACCGGCGTTGTCTTGGAAAAAGGGCACTCGCTTGAGGGAAAGTGCATAGCAGGAACAGTGCTTGTTTTCCCGCGCGGAAAGGGCTCCACAGTGGGCTCCTATGTGATGCTGCAACTTGCGAAAAACGGCGTTGCGCCTGCTGCAATAATCAACCTTGAGGCAGAGCCAATTATAGCAGTTGGCGCCATTATATCGAAAATTCCCATGGTCGACAAGCTTGAAAAAAATCCCTACTCAGTGCTGAAAGATGGAATGCAAGTGAGCGTGGATGGGGAAAAAGGCGCGGTCAGATTCTGACTTTACCACGGCACCTTCTTCAGGCCCCAACGGTGGGCAAGGACATTCGCTCCAATGTGCACGACATAGGTGAGGCCAGCAAGGAAGAGCACAGACTCCACAGAAAGGAGATGCGAGGCAATTGGGTAGGAGCAAAGGAAGGCGAAAAAGAGAAACATGAGCTGGTCCATAATCCAGGAGGGCTTGCCCTGCGCCACTCCCTGCCTTCGCTTGATGAAGCTGCCGGCAAGGTCGCCGACCATGGTTCCTGCTCCAAGCAGAAGGCCTGCAAACGCATAGGCGGCTGCGCTGCCGCTGTAAATGTCCCATGCGCTGCCAGGCAGGAAAATGCCCTCAAGCGCGCCAACCAACAAACCGGCTGCAATGCCCGCCGCAAAGCCCCTCAATGTTTTTCCGTCCCCAAACAGCCTGTTGCCGAAGAGATTGCGCTTTGCGTCAAGGGGCGCGCCTCCGCCGAGCACCACAGGTATTGAGTTTGCAAAATAAGAAGGAAGAATGAATAGGATGGAGCGGGCGACAAGCTGCACAATATCCATGCTAACCCTCCCATATTGCGAGCGAAGATTAATTAACTTTTGAACTTCAACTTTGGCAGAGGTCGTTTTCATCAACATTCCTGTGGGAATGTCTGAAAATTTGCCGGAGGTAAATTTTCATGGCAGCTAGGGCACAGCAAAATCCACCGGATGGAAGGAACTACCTGTTCCTGCTTCTCGGCGGGATTTTCCTAATAGCGGTGCTGGTTGTTCTTGCATACGCATTCGGCTCGGTACTTTCCTTCCTGCCTTTCGAGGGCTGCGTGGGGGTGGTGGGCATAAACGGCCCCATAGTCTCCACAGACATAGGCGCCACCGTCTTTTCCGACGAAGTGAAAGGCGCGGAGACAATCGCCGAGGAAATCCGGTCTGCTGATAACAGGGCAGATGTGAAATCCATGCTGGTGTTCATCGACTCCCCAGGCGGCTCTGTGGTGGGGAGCAAGGAAATTTACGATGCCCTGCGCTCGCTCAACAAGCCCTCAGTGGCATACATAAACGAGCTTGCCGCATCTGGGGGCTATTACGTTGCTTCAGGCACCGACTACATAATCGCGCAGCCTGACGCATTGACAGGGAACATAGGCGCACGCGCCACAATAGCTGACATGAGCGGGCTCTTTGCAAAAATCGGCTTCAATGAAAGCACCATAAAATCAGGTGCCATGAAGGACATGGGCACCTCTTCCCGCCCCATGACGCCCGAGGAGCGCGCTGTTTTTGAGAGCATAATAAACGAAAGCTTCCAGCAGTTCAAGGGCGATGTCCAGGCAGGGCGGGGCAGCAGGCTGGACCCTGCAGGCTTTGCCACTGCCCTTGACGCCAGGATATTCTCAGGCAGGCAGGCGAAAAAAATCGGGCTAGTGGATGCTCTTGGGAACAAGAAGGCGGCAATACAGAAGGCTGCGGAGCTGGGGGGCATAAAATCCAAGGACCCTGCGCTCTGCGAGCTTTCCTCCTCAGCTGCGAAAAAGGGGCTCTTGGGCTCGCTTTCAGCAGAGGCAGTGGATTTCCTGGTGAAAAGCTCAGGCATTCCGCGTCTTTCATACCAGTAGGGTTGTCATGCGAAAGAAGAAGCCTCTTGACATCGGAGAACAGGTTCCCTTCAAACAGCAGAGGGATTTCCACCCGCAACCTTTCCCTGTTCTCGCAGCGGCAATAATGATTCTCGCAGCCATCATGGCGCTTGCCTTGCTGGCCCCTCCAAAATCCCAGGCAGCTGCTCCTGATGGGGCGAAAATAGAGATTTTCCTTTCCGGCCCTTCTCCATTTTTCGAAAATGGGAGCGCCACAGCACGCGTTTTCTCCTCGTGCGGAAGCTTTGCGGTTTTCCTGGACGGGAGGAAAATATCCGAAGGCGCCTCCAGAGCAGATGCAGTTTTTGCCCCCAGGGCTGGGGAGCACCTGCTTTCTGCGGCAAATGAAAAATGCACAAGCTCTGTATCGTTTGCAGTGGTGCGCCGGGAATGCAGCGCAAACCAAAGCAGGCCCTGCAATGTAGGCGCATGCCTGGGGAAGCAAAAATGTGCTGGCGGAGTATTTTCAGAATGCGTGCTCCCCCGCCGGATTTGCGTTCCAGGCGAAAAAGCGGGCTGCTCGCTTGATTCGTGCCAGTTCGGCTACATGGCCTGCAACCAGTGCGGCACAGGCTTTGGCGAGTGCAAGCCTGCTGAGACTTCTAACACTGCGAATTCAATTGCCTGCCCGCAAATCTGAAAAATAGGCTACTTCTTCCTGAGAGGCTGCGCAAAGGGCTGCACGCGCTCAGTTGGGGGCATCACGCGCGGCTTGGGGCGCGATCCCTGCGTCCCGCCCTTCCTATCGTCAGGGCCTTCCTGCTCGAGCTCTTTCCCAAGCTCAAGAACCTGGTCGCGCCTTTCGCGGAGCTTCTTCCTTATTTCCTCAAGCTCGGCAATGGCTTTCTCTATTTCATCCTCCTCTTCAGTGACCTCGCCCTCTTCTTCCGCCTTTCCCTCAAGCTTCTCAAGTTCCTGTTCCAGCTCGTCCTCATTTTGACCTTCAGCACCCGCTCTGCCCCTAAAATCAATCTTTTGCGCAGTTTCCTTCTGTTCAGGCTCGACCGGTTTCCCCTGGTAAGTCCGCTGTTCGTTGAGCTGCGGCTCTGCGGGGGCAACTGACGGAGCCTGCATCTGCTTTTTCCTGCTTTCCACCAGGTTCCTTGTAATGTCTGCCATGTCCTGCTGCGGTTGGGGTTCGCTGGTAAAGGTATACTTCTGGGTGTAGGTCGGCTGCGCAACAGCGGGCTGCGGCGAATGGTAGTATTGCTGCTCAGGTGGCGCATCCGTGTGCTGCTCATCCTCGCTCCGCGAGTTGAAGAAATTGTAGATCAGGAGCGCAAGCACCGCCAACCCGAAAATCGCTGCAAGCACCGGCAGCAGGCCTGAAAGAATCGAGGCAATGCCTGCATCCATTCCGGTTGCGGCAGCAGCCACAAGAGGCGCCTCCTCCTTTGCCTGCACTCCGGTGGAAACCACTCGGGCAAGGCTGTAGCCGCGCACAGAATAGGTGATGAATCCCTCCCTTTCCGCTGTATAGCTCACCTTGCCCAGGTAATCGGACCGAATTTCATGGCTGGTGCCGTCGGGATATTCCAACGTGACAATAATTCCCGGCAGCATCTTGCCCGACATGGTCATGAGTGCAATAGAAACCCTGTCCCCTATCTGTGCCGAGCTTGGGGCAAAAACCTGTATTTGCGCAGGGGGAGCAGTCACCGAAGGTTGCGGCATCCCGGCTGCTGCCGTCTCGCTTATTCTGGCAGGGAAACTGTACGCAACTGCCTTTTTTTCGCCCTGCGCAAGGCTGCCAATATTCCAAACTGCGCTGCTGCCGTCGGTTGAGCTTGGAAGCGGGTAAAAAGATATCTTTGCTCCGGAAGGAACATAGGCCAGGCTCTCCTTCACTTCAACCGAGGACCTGTCCACTGACCCTACGTTCTCTATTGTGAGATTGGCATAGGTGCTGTAGCCATTACCCTTGATTTGGGCTCCGGTGTTGGAGCACGCGCCAGTCACAGCGCCGGCGCAGCCTGAAGGCTCGGTAACTACGGTGTTTCTGATAACCTTCACCCAGCCTTCAGTATATATTCCGGTATAGGCTGCAGAAAAGCAAAGCGAGCCGATGGCCAGCAATACAAATGCGAGTATGTTCATTCTCATGGCAAACCGCCTGACTGGATTAATATCTGGCGCTAACTGTATTTAAATGTTTGTATTTTGTGGGCAAGTGTGTGTGAAGAAAATAGCGATAAAGCTGGCTGAATAAGAAAAGTGGGCGGCTAACGCCGTTTTTATTACTTAAAACTGCCTTTATTCAAGAATTCTTGTTTCATGCCTTTAGGAAAATAAACATTCTCAACTGCAATGGTATTATTGTTATTTACCCCAAAGACCGCCGACATCAGATCATTATTCCCCTCTTTATTAGGAGTCTGCGTATGGAATATTGCAATGTATTTGTCGTCGTTTCGCTTCTGGAGAGTCACAGTTGAGCTAACCCCGTCCCTAAAAATATTCGTAATAGATGTCTCTATCGCTTGCTGTACGATGTTAGCCGCCTTCATATACTCATCCTTTTCTCCTGCTTTCTTAGAGATTGCATCACCTATTGCTGCTACAAGCATCATGCGATCTGGAAATTGACCAGCTAAAAATTGCGTATATGCGACTACCCCACCACGATCAGGTCTGGCAAGAATAGTCGCCCTCGAATCAGGATCCAAGTTGGGGGAGAAATAAAAATTCAATAGTTCGGAAAGTGTGTTCGAGCTAGCCACTATCTCTTTCTTTTTCGGTATAACCTTGCCTAGGTTTCTGGTTGTGTTTTCCTTAACTGTTTCCATTTGAAAGAGAACGAACATTCTACTACCGTCAGGATTCTGCCTGCAAAGTAATAAAAAGCTAATCCTGCTCTTTATGCTCG
>JAHFEN010000070.1:0-3446 GCA_023248455.1 Microcaldota archaeon
TACGGCGCAAGCTGCGGCTGTTCGGCCTGGGCGAGCTTCGCGTTACTGAGGTGTGCACGGCCTTTGACAAGAACAACCGCCATATAGACGTGGTCTCCTTTGTCATCATGCTCGAGCGCTACGGGATACCGCGAAATGACATATCGTCGCTGCTCCATGACATCGGGATTGATGAGAGCCTGCTCATCAACATTTACTCCAAGGCTGACTTCACGCGCCTTGGGATGGGAAGCCGGGACGTGACGCAGGTAGTTCTTGTATAAACGAGGTGGAAATATGGCCAAGGTTTGCATAGTCTGTGAAAAGGAGAAGGGGGGCTACCCTGTGGAGGACGACATTGTCCTCCGTTCAATCAGGAGGATCAAGCAGTCGCTCCGGATTGCCAAGAACAACGAGCTTGTGGTCTGCGAGGAGTGCCTTCCTGAGCAGCAGAAGAAGCGCCAGAAGTTCGAGAAGAACCTTGTCATGCACGTGGTCATCGCCGCGATAGTGCTCATAATTTTCTTTTTCGTCTCGATATTTTCCCCAGGGGGCATTTCGTTGTCCGGAATAATCCTGGGAATAATGCTTGCGGCTCTGGTAGTTGGCATGACGGTGTTCAACCACTGGCCCAAGATTGCAGGGGCGAAGAATGCCAGGGCGGCTCTGGCGCCGAAGGCAAAGGCTCCTGAGAAAAGGAAGGCAAAGAAAAAGTGATTCCCCGCTGACAAATGAGCAAGGGTATTCCATATGGCAGACGCAAAAGTTCCTGACCCCAAGGCAGGCGCCAAGCTCCAGCAGGCAGCACAGATTGCCCCGCCCTCCCCCATGGTGGGAGGCTTCCGGCTGCTTGCCGAGAGGACATCAAGCGCAAGCGAGCTTGCACAGCGCTTCGCCGAAGTATCGTTCCTTGAGATGACCGCGGACAAGGAGACCCTCTCTGTGCTCAACGTCGAAAGCCGCGACCTTAGGAAAGACCCTGCGCTTTTTTCCATAATCAAATTCATGCCGAGCAGGATAGATGTGACCTATACCTGCCTGGCAAACTCAAGCCCGAAGAAGCGGAAGCTGGACGTGCTGCGCCATTTCCTCAACATGCTCACCATAGCGGACGACTGCTATACTGTTGACATGAAACAGGTTTACCAGCTCCTGGAAGCCTCGATTACAGAAATGAACGAGTATGTCTCAAGCGACTATGACAAGCTGTTCTCGATTTATGATTCGCTCAAGACAGACCATGTTTCCTTGCAGAAAAAAGTCAGGGACCTCACCGAAAGCTCATCAGCACTTTCAAAGGAGAACTACGACCTGAAGAACAAGAACGACGACCTTTCCATCAAGCTCAAGGGACTGGAGACTCTCTCAGACCCTGTGATTTCTCTGAAGATTCAGGAATGGCTGTCCGAGCACAGGGGGGAGATTAACATATCTGATTTCTCCAAGGTCTATAATGTCCCTGAGACGCGGGTGGAGCAGATGCTGAACAAGCTTGTCACAGAAGGCTACCTTGAAACCAAGGGCTGAGAGGCGCTTGGCTGAAAAAGGAATTTCCATGGTCGAAATTAATCGCGAGGATACTGGCAGGGCGCCGCCTGCAAGGGAAGGCGGAGTCCTGAAGCTCAAGATCGCAAAGAAGGCATATGTATTCGACGTGCGGAAGAAGTACTCCGTTAGCAGGAACTTTCTCATGAAGAAGAAGGCTGAGACGCCTACCGATGACATAAAGGCCTTCCTTTCGGGAATATTTTCCAGGAAGAAATTGCCGCAGGCAAGCGCTGGAGGCAAGTTGCCAGCAGCGTCAGTGCCCAGCCCGCCATCCTCCTCCCCGACTGGCACTCTTGTGAAATCAATGGGAATCGCCGCTCTCATTATGCTTCTCGCTGGCGCCGCCTTTGTCGGGTTCTTCATGCTTGGTGGCAAGCCGGTTGCGCCGCCCCAAGGAAGGCCTAACTCATTTGGAGGGAGCTACAATTTCTCTGTGCACAGTTCAGAAGTGGTCAGCGTGCTTGACAAAGACAGCACTTCCCGTATTGCATATTTTCTCATAGAATATTCTTCTGCAAACTTGACCAGCCTCAACATAAGTGTCAGGGTGCTTGGAGCGCGGCCCACCACGCAGGTGTTCCTGCTGGATTATGCCCGCGAGGGCGCGGATGCCTATGCAACATTCAGGAAAACCCTGATGGACAACGTAAGGGCTGCGGGGATTGCCATAAACGAGATAGATATTGAACGCCTTGGTTCGGTGCCTGCAGGCGCAACCGTGGTCGTGCCATCAGGAAACATGCCAGAAGAGCTCATTGGAATTGGAAGCGCCTATGATTTCAAAACCATTCTATCGCACGGAGTCAATATTGTGTACATTGGGCTGCCTTTTGACAGGAGTGTGCTTGACAAGGACGGCAACCCGGTGCAGGTTAACTACAACAAAATCTCTTTCTCAGAAAATCCCAAAATCACCTCCACTGAAGGATTTGGGCTTTTCCAACCAGACTACCTGGCAACCCCAAATGAGGATGATCTCACAAACGCGGGCCAGCTTTACGGGTCGATTTCGGTGATTCGCCTTGGGCAGGGCACCATGCTTTTGCTTCCCCAGACCATCGACGGAGGTTGGAGAGGCGATGGCGATGCCGCAGGCAAGGACGTAGCAAGGCTGATAAGAGAGGAAAGGTGGCTGTCTCCCCTTGCCTCAGTTAATCTTACAGTGAATACCAGCTTGGCACATCCATCTGCCGGCATGCTTGAGCTCCCTGGAAATGGCACAGGAGCAACGACTATCTCGGTTTTTACCACTGCGTTCGCATCCGACAGCGCATTTGGGGAAGTGATCTTGACTGCCATGGACGGCGCCGGAAACTACCGCCGTTCAATATCGACGCTCAGACTGGACAAAACTCAGCTGGGCGAGATGTATCCAAAGGACCCACAGACCGTTCCATATTACCTGTCAGGGCAAAAGACCCGGCTAACTGTCGAGCTTCGCGAGCCTGTGCCCCCTGGCGAACCTGCGCCAGCGGCTGTGAAACTCTCTGTCCGGCTTTTCAAGGACGGCTCGCTTTTGCAGGAGGAGGAACTTGAGCTTGGCAAGACCGTCCCAGGCCCTGATAACAGGAAGTTCAAAGATATGCAAATCAACGCCGAGCCAGGCAAGTATGTTGTCAGGGTGGAGGATGCAGCGAAGAAAAACTACGCAGCAACCGCGCTTGAAGTCGTAGGCTTGGACGTTGAGGCGAACAAGAGCCTCTGGCAGACCGGCAAGTTCAACTTCTTCCTCTCTGCAGGGGGGCAGCCCGTCACGCCAAGGCAGATTGCGGTATCTCTGGACGGGAAGGGCGAGAAGCGATACTACCCGGCATCTTTCACCTATGCAGAGGGAAAGACTGTGCTGAACTACGAATACATTGGTGAGATAAAGCCAGGCAACCACTCCTTCATATTCACAGCAGGCAATTGGACCCGCG
>JAHFEN010000070.1:3456-5095 GCA_023248455.1 Microcaldota archaeon
TGCTTCGCAGGCCTGAGCAGATGAGATACGGCCTTGACATACCTGATTTCCCGCCCATGTCAACCACCAAGATACCTGTCAAGAGGCAGGCAGTGCTGGAAGTCTTCGAAAACGTGAATGCCGGCTATTCCTGGCAGTGGATGCCCCTGCGCATTGACGAGCTGAAGGCTGGATTCCGCAGGCTCACCTACAACGGAAAGCCCATACTTATAGGCGACTTCAACCTAGAGAGGATACTTGCCAAGCTACAGGACGAGCGGCTGGTGAAGGAGGAACTTGGCTACTTCGGCCTTTCATCTTGGGAAAATGATTCGGGCCACAGCACGGCATACCTTACGATGTACAGGATAATGCGCAACGTGTTCGTGAACAACGCTGTGAAGTTCTCCAGGCTCGGCGCGATGAAAGACTGCGATTTGAAGGCAATTGCGGGCAAGGAGGAGATATACCTGCACATAATGGAAAAGCCCTATGAAGACGCGGTGCACCGCGCGCTTGCCACCTCCAAGCTCGGAACCACGATCATGGTCTTCAAGACAGAGGAGGAGCGCGATGACTTCCGCTCCTCCCTCACCTCCACCTCCAAGCTCGCAGTCGCGCTCAAGATGGAAGTGAACAACGGCAACATCTTCCTGTTCCCAGTGAAGAACGCGATCTCCGCCTACCTCAAGGGAGTGGTGAAGTAACACTACCTGCTTTTTTCCCCATTTTCTATAAGTTTATAAAGCTCGCAAGAGTTCGACTTGCGCTGATTCCAATGGGAGTTGATACGCTTACTTGCTTTGGGCGAAGGCTGTCTGTAAGAGAGGGCGAAGGCTGATTCTTATGCGGGTAGCAATGCTCGGCTGGGAGTTTCCGCCCTTCACTTCAGGGGGGCTTGGCGTTCACTGCTTCGAGCTTACGCGGGCGCTTTGCAGGATGGGCGTGGAGATAGATTTTTTCATGCCCATTTCCGGGAAAGACATAACTCCCCCGTTCCCAGGAATCAGGATTATCGAGGTGGCAAAGACCTCGCTTCGCCCTTACCTGTCATTTTCCAAAAGCGGGCAGAAAGCGGACTACGGCATGAACCTCATCAAGGCAGTGAACGAGTACTGGGACAGGTGCTTTGACAGCGTGGCCTTGCACTCGCAGGAAAAGCGATACGACATTATACACGCGCACGACTGGCTCACCTCAACAGCAGGCGTGCGCCTGAAGCCGCGCCTCGGAATCCCGCTGGTGCAGACCTTCCATTCCACTGAATTCGACCGAACCAGCTGGCCCTGGGACTACATCCTGGACATAGAGCGCTCGGCCGCGGCAAACGCAAACCTCATAATTGCGGTGAGCAACCGCACCAGGCAGCAGGTGGTGCGCCTTGGTGCCGAGGAGGGAAAGATACGGGTGATTTACAATGGCGTGGACAGGGGCAGGTTCGCAAGCATGAAGTCTGATGCCAGGTCGCTTTCGGAGCTGACGAAGAAAAAGATAGTGCTGTTCCTTGGAAGGCTGACCGAGCTGAAGGGCCCTGTACAGTTCCTGCACGCAGCCAAAAGGGTGATTGAGAAAAACCCGGATGCTGTTTTTGTGGTCGCAGGCAAGGGGTAGCTTTTGCCCCTTCTTATAAACATGACGCTGGACCTGGGGGTTTCCCAAA
>JAHFEN010000071.1 GCA_023248455.1 Microcaldota archaeon
AAATTTATTCCTCCTGGGACGCCACCACCTCCCAGAAATCGGGCTGCTCCTCGTCAATAATACAGTCAAAGTACATATTCGGGAGCTATTTCCGCGCGCTGGACTCGGAATTCTGCATCAATTGCTACGACTTGGTGGAGTGCAGGAGGTGCTTTGAGGTGGATTCCTCCTCCCGCTGCAGGGACTGCTACTTCTCGCACAACCTTGAGGGCTGCGAGGACTGCATCTTGTGCTGCAATGCCAAGGGACTGCACTATGCTGTCCTGAACCGAGAGATTCTGAAGGAGGATTACCTGGCAGTAAAGAAGATGCTGTTGAATTACCTGAATGCGGAACTGGACCGGAAAAAGGCGGCAGGCAGGTCTGTGTTTGCCCTTTCTCCGTAGCTGTTTTTTAAATTCCCCATCAATATTTGGTATATGGCACAGGTCAATTTCACTTTCCCGGACTTGCGCGAGCTTGTCACAATCCGAAAGGAGGACGCGATTGAAACGCTCACCAGCCTGGGCTTCCCTGCTGAGGAGACAGGGAAGGAAGACGAGCTTACTGTGGAGGTTACCCCGAATAGGCCTGACTGCCTGTGCGTGGAGGGGCTGGCAAGAGCGCTTCATTCCTACCAGACTGGAAAGGCAAAATACTACGAGGTTGCGAAAGGGAAAGTCGAAGTGGACGTGAACCCGACTGTTGCCAATGTGCGGCCTGCTTTCGGAGGGGCGGTGGTGCGCGACGTGCGCATGGCTGACGCCTTCCTGCGCTCGCTCATGCAGGTTCAGGAAAAGCTGCACGATACGCTTGGAAGGAAAAGAAGGAAGATTGCGATCGGAATACATGATTTTGACAGGGTGCAGCCTCCGTTCCGTTATTTTGCCTGCGGAAGGAAAGACGTGCAGTTTGTCCCGCTTGAAATGGAGGAAAAGATGACACCCGAGCAGATACTGCTGGAGCACCCCAAGGGAGTTGATTATGCGCACCTAGTAGGCGAGCGCTGCCCCATGATAGAGGACAGCAATCAGGAGATTCTCTCTTTTCCGCCGATAATAAACGGGGAGCTCACCAAGCTCACGGACCGCACCAGGAATCTTTTCATAGACTGCACTGGCACATCTGAGGAGGCGGTGAAGCAGACTGTGAACATCCTTGTTGCCATGCTTTCTGAGCGTGGCGGAAAAATAGAGGAGATATTGATTAATGGGAAACCGTACCCGCTTTTGCAGGAGCACGTTTGGCCGGTTCCGGCGAAGCAGGCAGAACGGCTTCTTGGCATCAAACTGTCGCACGCCACAGTTTGCGAGTATTTGCAGAAAATGGGCCACCGCATCGCAGGCGATGCCGTCCATGTGCCGGGTTATCGGGTGGATGTCATGAATGAGGTTGACCTGGTGGAGGATGTGGCAATTGCCTACGGCTTCAACAATTTCGAGCCCAGTCTCCCGGAGTTCGCATCAGTTGGAAAGGCGTCACCGGAATCTGTTTTCCACGAGCTTCTGCTTGGGTTGGGGTATGATGAAGTGATGTCTTGGACGCTTTCCAATCCAGCGCATGAGAGGAAGGCAGGCATACCGCATGGAAGCGCTGTTGAAATCGAAAATCCCCTGGCAGAGGACTTCACTGCATTCCGAACATCCATCCTGCCCAATATCTTAACTGTGCTTTCCGACTCGAAGAATGAGAAGCTGCCCATCAGGATATATGAGGAAGGCGCGGTTGGAGCACCTCAACTTGAAAACCGTCTTTGCATAGCTTCCATGCACCCAAAAGCCTCGTTCTCGGAGATAAAGGGTGCTGTTCTTGCAATTGCAAAGGCAGCGGGCCTTGAAATAAGCATAGAAAAAGAGGAATTCGGTCCTTTCATATTCGGAAGAAGCGCTGCGGTTTACCTGAATGGCAAAAAGGCGGGCTATCTGGGCGAGATTTCACCAGAAGTGCTTGAGAATTTCAGCCTGGAGCAGCCGGTTTGCGCGGCCGAGTTGAGAGTATCCTAGATTTTTTTGAAGGCGGCGGCAGGCTGCGGGACGCCATCCTTTTACCCATGAAATTGGCAAGCAGCGTAGAAAGAATGCCCTTTGCCTCTCTCCTCGTGCCGCAGGTCCTTTTCCCCAATATAAGCCGCTGCAGCTTTACATCGTATTTGTAGCCAAGCCTAAGAAGGCATTCCTGCGTGTCCATTTCATGGCGGGATTTTATTTCTGATAGAATCAGCTGTGCCAGCGCAAAACTCCCCATATCTGCAAGCTTGCCTGCCAGTTGGTCCTGGAAGTATTCGGTGTTTTCCTGGATGCCGCTATCCACGTCCACGACTTTGCAGACCGCCTTGTGGTATTCCTGCGGGTATTTTTCAAAATAATAGCGCAGCATCTCGCGCACCGAGGCAAGGCGAACTGAAGCTGACTGCCTTGCCTCCTGCTTGATGATTTGCGGGGTAGGGAATTCCCCTTCTGTTTTGTTCTGCTGCAGCCTGGCTTGCGGGCCGGCTTTGCTTTCAACCGTCCACTGCTGCGCCCTTGCCCCTGGAGCCTGACCGCTGCCTGGCAAAACCCGAGGCTCTTTTCCTTCCCAAACCCTGTCTTCTATGACTAGAAGAAGCACTGCCATCAGGTCGTCTGCCTTGTAATCCGCGGCCTGGAGGCGGTACTCGAATTCCCCAAGCGCTTCGCTTGCCTTTTCCTCATTGCCAGCAGCATATTCGTTTAGGACGGTTGCCAGGCTTTCCTGCGCGCGCCTGAAAGCCGGCATTGCTGACCAGTAGACGAGAGAATAAAGCGGGCTGGATACTTTTGGGGAGCCTGGCTGCGGAGTATTGTGCCTGTCCAGAATCACCTGCGACTGCGAATGGGCATGCTCTGCCTGGCTGCCGCCCGCCTTTTTGCTCGCAGTTGAGCGTGCAAGGGTTTCAAAGAAATGCCTCCGCTGCGCCTCTGATGCCTTCTGCAGTGGGTTTCCAACTGGCTCGAATGTGAGAAGCTGCACCAGTGGAAGCTGCGCCTTTTCAAATTCGCTTGCCTGCTGCTTTTGGGCAAAAGCCGAATTGCCTGATGGCATGTGAAAAGAACGGTTGCAAGGTTAATTATGCTTGCGCCTTACGTCATTATTTCCTGCGCGATCTTGTGCGCGTCAAAGGGCTTGAGGTCAGAATAGCCCTGGCCCACTCCGAGGTAAAGCACTGGCGCGCCCGTTGCCCTTGAAACAGAGATTGCAGTCCCGCCTTTTGCGTCGCAGTCTATCTTGGTGAGTATTGCCCCATCAATTCCTATCGCCTCATTGAATGCCTTGATCTGCTCTATCACGGAATTTCCGCCGATGGATTCTCCGATGTAGAGCTTTATGTCCGGCTTTGCTATCCTGGCTATTTTCTTGAGCTCGGAAAGCAGGTTGGCATTGGTGTCCTGCCTTCCTGCCGAATCGATAAGCACAACGTCGATTGAGTGAGAGGAGGCGTAATTTATCGCGTCGAATGCCACTGATGCCGGGTCTGCGCCATACTTGCTTTTTATCGCCCTTATGCCGAGGTTGCCTGCGTGCACTTCTGTCTGCTCTATGGCTGCTGCCCTGAAAGTGTCCGCAGCTGCGAGAATTACCGAAAGCCCGCTGTCAATGAGCAGCCTTGCGACCTTTGCCATTGTAGTGGTCTTGCCTACGCCGTTCGGGCCTACGAAAAGGATTTTCACGGGCTTTGGCATGCCTTTCACCCGCTCGACAAGGTTGAACTTCCGGTCGCTGTCCATCACCGATTCGAGTATGCGGGAAATTGCCTCCCTGGTTCGCTTTTCCACCTCGCCCTTGGGCACCTTCATGCCAACAAGCTCAGTGCGAAGCAGCTTCGTTACCTCGAGCGATACCTCATATGCCACATCGGCCTCAAGAAGGGATATTTCAAGCTCCGAAAGAAGGTCGGACACTTCGGATTCCCCTATGGTGATTTCGCTTGAGAATATGGATTTTATCGCGGTGCCGATCCCGATTTTTGGCGACATTTCCTTTTTTTCCCCCATCGCCCTATTTTCAAGCCGGGAAATGTCTGTAGGCGCACCCTGCGGTGCCTTGCGCGAGAATGCCCCGACAACTGATTCCACCAGGGATTTCTTCTGCTGCTGCACTGGCTGCGGAGCAGGGGCAGAAGTGCTTATTGGTTCGGGCACCCTTGCATATTGCCCTATCTCTTTTTTTTTCTCTTGGGGCTCTCCTGCCGGCGTGGCCAATGGCTTTTCAATTCGCTGTTCTGCAGGGGCAGGAACGCGGCTTGGCTCAGATGGCTTTTCGACCGGCTTGGCTGACGGCTGTTCGGCTGGTTTTGGCACAGGTTTTATTTCGGCTGGCTTTTCCGAAGGCAATCCGGACGTTTTTTTCTCAGGAATTTTTTCTGCGGGCTTTTCCTCTTTTTCTACAGGCAGGACTTGTGCTGTTGTTTTTTCCTGATTCTTCTCCTCTTTCTTTTCCTCGCGGCCTGAGAGCCCCTTGATGAAAGAAGTGATCTTATTCTTTAGCAGGCCGAACATTCTTCCCCTCCGAGGCTGCGATGCCGCTTGCGCGGGATGACAGGTCGTCAATTGCCTTTATCACTTCGCCCATGTCCTCCTGCGCATTTGAGATGGCGTCCGAGATTTTCTTCTGCCTCTCTTCAAGAAGCTTGACCGCCTCCTCTGGCTTTTTGGAGACCATGACATTGGCACCGATGTTGAGCACCACCTTGTCAGGGTCGGGCTTTGGGCAGGAGATGAAAACCCCTGCGCCAACCGGGACCAGCGTGTCGCTCTTGGCCTTCTTGAGGTTGGTTATGGCATCCACCGCCGCAGATATTTCGAGTATGGTGGCTTCCATCTGCTGTATCTGCGTCCGTATGGCTTCGCCTTTTGCCTGCTGTATCTGCAGGCTGGTTGCTATCCTGTCAAGCTCTGCTTCGTTCGCCATGAAAAGCACCTCCTGGAATGGCCATTGCCTATGCTTTCTCGACTGAGTTTATCTTGATGGCTGACCTTTTAATCCCTGCGTTCGACCCGAAAAGCGCCATCACCTTCTCCCGCGCAAGCTTGTCGGATGCCGCCTCGACCAGCTTCTCAAAAGGCCGCTTCTGCATCCCAGC
>JAHFEN010000072.1 GCA_023248455.1 Microcaldota archaeon
GATGAGTCCCAGCAGAACGTATGCTTTCATGTGTGTCCTTCGCCTTCGAAATCTTAAAAGCTTATCTTTTATCCGCGATTTTCCAAAGAAGCCGGAAGTAATTCATGTACGCCTTTGCGATATGAGCATTCTCAACCAGGAAGGAGACAGGCTCAGGAAGCCAGACCACGTTCGCTACGCAGTCCCCGAAAATCCAGATTACGTTCGGGTTGAAATCGAAGTATTTTGGCAGGAAGCGTATTTTGTGAAACTTCTGCCCCATCGCAGGAGTCTTCAGGATGGAACGGTGCGCCACGTTGAGCCATGCCACCCCGCGCTTTTTTGCCTCGGGATTGTAATATTTCACGAAATATTCCGTATATCTCTTTGGACCCTGGCCCGAGCCGCCTATGAACAGAATTTCCTTGTGCTGCAATGTACGTTCGAAAAGAGCCTTCATTCCGGCATCGCCCCTGTAAATCTGCGTCTTGGACTCAAACATATTGTCGAAGTTTTTCCTGAAAGTTTTGGCAAGGTCCGCGTTCTTGATGAATATGGTGGTTGGCTCCTTTTGCAGTATGTACAGTATCAGCCGGTCCGCGTAGGTCCACCAGACTCCTGCCGAAAGGGTGGACGGGTCGATGAACCTGAAATCTGCAACCGGTATTAGTTTGGAGCGCTCTCTTGCTTGCGGGACATCCAGCAGCATGTAGCGCGCATGGATGCCGAGCCTTTTGCGCTTCTCGTTGAAAATTTGGAAAAATCTGGGGATATAGTCGAATATCTGCAGCTGCCCGTAGTAAACGCAGTAGTCTGCGCGGAGTTGAAGTATGTCCTCGAGCACGGTCTTCATGCCCGCAACGCCATACATCACAGAAACGCTGGTCTTGTCCTCTGACTCATAGATTCTCGAAAGGGAGGGCAGGATCTTCTCAATGGAGTCGCGCTTTTCCTCAAGAAGGGAGAGAATGGAGGAAGGGGGAGAGGGAGTGAAAGTCTGCACGCCCCCCACCTCCGCTTTCCCTGCCAGCCCTTTTGCCTCCAGTTGCTGCAGCGTGTCGTAGACCGTACGCCTCTGCAAGCCGGACGCGAGGGAGAGCTGGCTCGCTTTCTGTTGCCCGCCTTTTACCAGGAGAAGGTAGAGCTTTGCCTCGGTTTGAGTCAGGCCAAGTTGCTCGAGGACCTGCGTTTCTGATGCCATTAACCTCAACTTTGTGGTGTTTTAACTCACCACATAATTATATATCTAACGTTGTGGGAAATTATGGCTGGTGCAACAATGGACCGGCTGGATTCAGATTTCAAGCAGACATGCGATGTCGGACAGGAATGCAAAATCTGCGGTTTCCGGAAAGCCTGTTATGCTCTCCAGCCCGTTTTACCCCCAGGCGGCTGCGTTCGCAAGGCAAGAGGAATTGGGCCTTCTGAATTTTGCGCCCCTAAACATTAACGAAATCAAGGACGTGGATTCCCTTTTTGCGGCTGCTTCCGAGCGAGCGGTTTACTGCGGCAACAAGGTTTTTGGCAGGAACATGAATGTAGAGGAGGGGGACAATGTTGTGGACTGCATCGATGTCCTCCACTCACATGACATTTACAGCTCAAAGTGCGTTGCATACTGCGCAATAGGGAGGTATGCCGAGAGTATATATGGTGTGAGCCCGTTTTGGAGGGGCAACCGGGCAATCAGATGCAGCGCCTGCTACCTGAACGGTGCCAGCAGGTGCTTTGAGTGCTACTATTCGAACGGCATTTCCGACTCCTATTACACTTTCAACTGCTCTGGCTGCACCTCCTGCATATTCTGCTTCAACCAGCGGTCAAAAAGCCGCATGATAGGCAATCTTCAGCTTGGAAAGGAGAGGTATCTGGAGCTGAAGGAAAAGCTGGTTTCCGAGATGGCGCAACTGCTTTCCAGGGACAAGAGAATATTTTCTATTGCGGACATATGCGGCAAGGAGCCGGAGGTGGATGCCGAAGTTGCTGCTCAGATGGGCAAGCCGCAAGCAGAGGTGGAAGCTGCTTTTGGGAGTGCCACAAAAATACTGCTTGGCCAGAAGCACAAGAACGCAGCCAGGTTCGCCCCATGGCTCATAAAAAACACATTGAAAAAAAAGCGCGTGGTTGGATCGGATGGCTTGATAGCGCACAGGCCCGATTTGCCGGTCATACGCAACATACCTGCCGGAAAATTAGCCTCTCTTGAGAAAGCGCTGGAATCTGCCTTGAACCATGTCGAGTTGGGCGAGAACGAGCAACCCCCGCTTGAAGAAATGGCAAAAAAGGCAGGAGTTATTGCGCTTTTTGCTCCGGAAATATACGAAGGACAGTCCAGGAACTGCCTGGATACCCGCGTAGTTTCGGATTCGGCCCATGTTTACGGGCTTTGGTGGGCGCGCGGCTCATCATATTCAGGCTATTCCACCATTGTCACAGAATCGAAATACATTTTCGGAGGCTACGCTCGCGTGCTGAACTCGGAATTCTGCATTAATTCGCACAATGTCACGCGGGTTAAGAACTGCTTTGAGTGCGACTCATGCTACCTCTGCCATGACTGCTACTTCTGCCACAACTGCGAGAACGTTGAGGATGGCATACTCTGCTTCAACGCCAAGGGGCTGAGACACGCTGTGCTGAACCAGGAAGTAGGAAAGGGGGAATATTCCCGCATTAAGAAAATGCTCCTTGATTCCGTGAATTCCGAGCTTGAAAAAAAAGGAGGGCTGGAGTTCGATATATTCACCATAGGCACGCGGAAAAAAAAGTTGATCCTGGGGTGATGCACTGGGGGATCAGATGAATGGTGTTGCCCCAAGGCACCGAACGAAACCCTAACCATTAATATAATAGCGACCGCATTGGTTTGGGTGTGAGGTGGTACTAATGATAGGGAAGATCGATGTATTCGCTTGCCTTGCGTTCGTGGCTGTTGTTGCCGCGTTCGCAATGCTGATTTTCACACAACCTGCTGCCGCGGGGACTGAAAACGCCGCTGCCATGACATCTGCGGCAAACTCAGTGCTGGTCTACACTGACGGAATGGCGTTTGTCTCCTCGGTCGCTCAAGGCAATGTCTCGGCCCCTGGCAGGGCTTCCATGAGAATAGAGAACTTCACCGACAATGCAGTGCTGGGCACCCTGCGAGCGCAGGATGCCGACGGTGAAGTATTCTGGGCAAAGAAGTATTATGAGGAAAAAACCAGGAGCGAGAAAAGCGAGCGCTTCCTCACCATAGACGAGCTTTTGAACCAGTCTTTCGGCAAGCAGGTGAAGGTCACAACTGACCAGGGCGAATTGTCAGGAAAGCTCATGTGGGTTTCAGGGGGCAAAGTTGGCATAGAGTCAAACGGGAAGCTGACCGTGATCTCTGACCCCAAGAGGATCGATGCCGACTCCTCGCAGACCAAGAAGACCGATGAGACGAACACCACTTATATCGAGCACGGGCTTGAGCTTTACATGGATGCCGCCAAGTCTGGCGGGCACAGCGTGCTCCTCTCTTACATCGTTTCAGGCGCAACCTGGAAGGCGACCTACAATTTTGAAACCGCCGGGGCGCTGAAAGGCAATGGCAAACTGACAGCATATTCGGAAGTGCAGAACAGCGCAGGCGAGGACTGGAAGAAGACAACCTTGCGCGTGGCTGTGGGCTCGCCCTATTTCATTGAGAACAACTATTACCCGCCCACTCCTTATCAGTACTACCGAGACTACGCCAATGCGCCCATGATGGAAGCAAAGGCCTCAGGCGCTGCGGCCCCTGCGTTCTCAGGGGAGGATGTTGGCATGCAGTACATCTACACGCTTTCCGAGCCAGTGACATTGCTCAGAGGCGAGAAGGCCAACCTCAAGCTCTTTGAGGCGCAGGCAGATTACGAGCACGACAACATCTGGGAATCCACAGGAAGCGTGCAGCAGGCTGTGCGAGTAAAGAACAAGGCAGGCAAGCCCTTTGCATCTGGAGTGCTGCGCCTTTATGAGAACGGGGTTTTCGCAGGCGAGGGTACGATTGACTACACTGGCGACGGGCGGGAGGCAGAAGCCATGTATGCGGCTCTTCCGCAGGTAACTGTGAAAAAGGAGAGCAGCCAGCAGGGCTCGCAGACCTATGGCAAGGATGTGGAGACCACCTACACAGTCAACATGAAAATCGAATCCAGCGCCAAGGAAAGCACCCCGCTCACCCTTCGCGATTCCATGGCGTATGGCGACAGGGTGGAGCTCATTTCCTCTTCAGCGCAGGTCAAGCAGCTGCCTGGCAACAAGCTGGAGTGGAAGGTGGCGGCGCCTGCAAACGCCAACATGACAGTCACCTATGTTTACAAGGTGACCACCTTTTCCAGATATTACTGAGCTGGCATCTGGACCGCTGCGGGGCTTCGTGCAGAGCGCAGCGGTTATCCCTTTTTAATTTTTTAGAGTCCCAATTTTGCCATCAGGTGGTAAATTGGCAAGGCACACGGGGTTCTATCCGCTGCTTCCGATAATCGGGACAATTGCAATTCTTGTGCTCTCAGGCTGCGTTGGCACCGGCACAGGAGGAAGCTGCACCAGCGACAAGCAGTGCAAGGCATGGCAATTCTGCGACGTGACGAAGAAAGCCTGCGTCAACAACCCAGGAACCTGCAATGTCAATAACGATTGCAACGATACCCTGAAGGGATGCGACCTGACCACCCACGCCTGCGCCTTTATCCAAAACCGCTGCAGGGCAGACCCTGACTGCGGAAGCTGGCAGCTGTGCGACCAGGACGCCAACCTCTGCAAGCCAAAGGCCGGTTTTTGTGACAATGACGAGATGTGCAACAAGGAGAAGCAGGTCTGCAGCACCATCAGGCACACATGCGTGCCCAAGCCAGGTACCTGCGTCAGCTCTTACAACTGCGAATCGTGGCAGGCCTGCGACAGCGAAACGCAGAGATGCGTGCCCATTCATGGCAGATGTTCAACGGATGTTGACTGCACCGGATGGCAGTCGTGTAACACCACCTCGAACAGTTGCGCCCTGAGAAAGGGATTCTGCAACA
>JAHFEN010000073.1 GCA_023248455.1 Microcaldota archaeon
AATCGTCAGCCCTAGCTTTTTTCGAGCTCGAGCTTGCCGATGCCATACGCTCATCGGCATTGCTGGTCTTCCTTCCAGCGGGCCTGCTGCTTCGCAGCTTTTTTGCCACGCGCAAGCTTGGCGCAGCCGCAATGGCAGTTGCAATCGCGGCATACGCAGTCTTTCCCCTTCTCTTTCTCTACACATTCGCAATAAGCAAAACAAGCGCGGCAGCCTCAGAGGCAGTGGGGCAGTCAAGCCAGTTCAACGCCGAATTCGCCTCCCTTCCCCTGACTGACCTGGATAAGACCGGCGCAGTGCGCGGCAAGATAAACGAGATGTCACAGGGTGATTTTGGGGGCAGGGTGCAGCCACTCCTGCCAACCTCCTTTCGCGCCACCTCTCTAGCGGCAACTGACCTGCTCATCTACCCGCTAATTTCGCTCGCAATTTCCGCAGTGGCTGCGCTCGAGTTCTATTCAATCCTTTCGGCGCCCGTCTTCCTGCCGTATTTCGAGAGAATCTAAATCAGAGCGTTTTATCGGTCTTATTGGTCCTGTGCCTCCAATTCTGAAAAAGCCTAGAAGGCCTTTTCCAGCATTGAAACTGCTTTTTTCATTTTTTCAAAACTAGAGTCCATCCGCTGCCTGTAAACATGCGCCAGCGCGGTTGAAAGCTCCTCGTTTTCCTGCGTGGGCGCAAGCACGAACCTGTATTTCCTTCTCTTTGTCTCTATTAACCCAAGGCGCTTGAGCTGGAGAAGATGGTATCGGACGGCTTTGGGATTAGGCTCGGATTTTTTTATTTCCTTTATTTTCGCAAGCAGCTGGTGTATGTCCGGGTCGGACTTGGATTCCTTGCGCCTGAAGTGGAAGAATAGCAGCGCCTCCAGCACCTCCAGGAGCCCGGTCCTGGATTCCTTGGGGCTGATAAGGCCGAGCGAGAGCGCCAGCCAGCGGACAAGAGCCTTTTTCGTGAGCTTGACATCCTCTGAAAGCTGCAGTTCGCGCACCAGGCATTCGCCGCGGAT
Organism: Microcaldota archaeon; assembly: GCA_023248455.1. Lineage (GTDB taxonomy): Archaea > Micrarchaeota > Micrarchaeia > Anstonellales > Anstonellaceae > UBA10161. The sequence continues at coordinate 1,010 of JAHFEN010000073.1, forward strand.
AAGGGCGGCTTCGGGCATTTCCATAATACTCACAAGGTGTGGCCATGCCATCAATTCATTGGCGCCTAAGCCATGCATCACAAGGCCGGCATGCCCACGACGAATCGTGGATCCGCCACACCTTGTGCCAAAAATCTGTTGGCGCGCCAAAGATTAAAAGGTTGCTTTGGGCTAATGGGCTGCGCAAAGAAAAGGTGCAGCATGCTCAACCCAACGACTCATTTCACGCCAATCAGGATGTCTGCCTATGTGCGCAACGAGGTGGAAATGGAGGTCATTGTCCGCAACGAGGGCAATGAGCCGCGCTGGGTGGAGTGCGACGTAACCACGCCCGAAGCGGTTTCGCTTGCACCTGACAGGTCCCTTTCAAAAGGCAGGATGCGCATTGGCATCGCCCTTCCGCGCGAAAAAAGCTCCAAGAAGATTAAGATTTACGGCGGCGCCTCTTCCTACCCAGACACCTACACAATCAGGATCACCATTTACGGGTACGGAGCTGAAGGCGCGATTTCCGAAAGATACGACATCCGCTCCGAGCTCCGCTGCGAGCGCGCAGGGCACGAATAGAATCAGAATCCCGGTCGGGGCGCTCTTTGCTTATTTTTGGCTAATTTTACGTCTGAAAATGCGAAAAATTTTCAAAATTGCCCGGGTGGGCGTGGGACATGAAGTACGGCGCCTCACAATTCGTATCAGACCGTCCGCTAGGCTACGATTAGTCTGCCTGAGCAGCAGCCTTAAAAACACGAATAATCTGATTTTACCATGAACATGCAGACAAACGGCAGGAGAGCCCATTTCCTATTCAGTTTTGGTCCCCATCGCGATGCCAGGGATTTCGCCAGGGCAAAAGAGGCGGCTGACTCTTTCCGTCCGCACGTCTATTCGCCAGAATCCGCCTCCCTCACATACAGCCAGCGCGTTAATGAGTTCGTGCCTTCAAATAAGGGGCTGCGCAAGGCAAGGAAAGAGGCCTACCTGAAAAGGGCTATATTGGCTAATTTTGAATCTGAACAAAGCCAGCGGCATGACTATGAATTCCAAAGGGAACAGTTGAGGTATACACTGGAAGCGTCATCTGAGCCAGTTTTTTATCCGCTTGAGGCGCATGAAACCTCCTTTCACAGAGGGAATATGGAGAAGATCAACCACTTCCACATGGACAGCATAAGGAAGGCGTCGCTGAACGACCTTGGGGCTGCAAAAAGCCAGATGCATGAGTCAATAAAGTTGTTTACCGAAAGCAACCGGAAGAGGGACCTGGATATAGTCAGGAACATGGAGAATTTCGTTCCTGAGTTGTTTTCGCTGTTCTCAAGCCTCCAGAGATTCGACCCTCTCCGCATCTTCGTCAGGTTGGGCACGCTCCACGAAAACGTTTTCAAAATGGTTCAGGATGCATACGCTGGACACCCGAAAGTGATTTTAAACAGGCACCGGCATGAGGCGGATAACGCACTGCTGCCCTTCGAGCAGGCGCAGTGGGACTCCCTAGCAGGAATGCAGGTCAGAGACGAACAGCTCCTGCGCTCTGTTTTGGCGTTCATATTAATGGAAAAATACGGGAATGAGATCGGCGGCAGGGAGAACTACTCGAAGGAACCGTTGGTCCACAAGGTTTCATACGGACTGGCAGTGCCCCAGATAGAGGGACTTGTCAGGGCAAACGCAATCAAGGACCAGAAAGCCGATTTGCGGCTCTGGCTCAACAGCATAACGACTCAAGCCGAAATTCTCGTAGGCATTCGCCCTTCAAACTGACCGATGTGCATCAGACCGTCCGCTGGGACGGTTGTTCGGCATCAGACTGTCCAAAGACACCTCGTTTCCTAGGAAATGAGGTGGGCTACTGCACAAACCCTTCGAATTTTCTAGTGAACACAAAATTTTCTTTCTCTCTCCCATCAGGAAGATGTTCTCCTTTGTTTACAGAGCAAAGCAGGTTTTGCAGTTTGCAGTTGAGCGACTTTGCCCTGCCATAGCTGTTCTTGTATGCGTAATCAATTCCAGCTCCGATGAGCGTACCGACTGCAACACCAATGCCTGTAGCAATGGCAAAATTCCATCTTACTCCAGTTATGTAAAATTCGGTTGCCCTAGAAACCATAGCCGTCGTCAAACCCAACATTGCAACAAATATTTTGCTACTTCCTTCGTTTGCAGACAGACTCTGGCGCCAAGCAGCTTGCTTAAGTTTCTCAAGAGTGGTGATGACAGCAGTTTGCTGTTCTTTATCCATTCCACTTATCATCTCGATTACCCCATTTTCAGCCTCTTTCTTCGCATCCCAAGTTCGCTCTCTATTCGCAATATCCATATCGAATTCCCATTTAGGTTTGTTGTTGTGCCAGCTTTCATCATATTCTTTGAAGCACCTTCCATATTCCAGAAGACGCGTTTTGAATTCGTTTCTCCCACGTCTACAGTATCTTTCGTTCGGAAAGGCCACTTTTGCAACTGCCCGCACATCGTGCCTGCTGAAAGCATTCGGGGCAAAGATTGTGCGCGTCTTTGCAGCAATGTTTTGGGAAGTTTCCATAAGTTTGTTCATATTCAATCACCTGCTATAACTATGAATTAGAAACATATAATATTTGCTTTAAAAAAATATGAAAAAACACAATATTTATATATTATAATTGTTTAATATCAGACTATGGAACTGGACAACCTCGACAAGAAAATACTATATCTGCTTGATACGGACGGCAGAATAAGCCTCAAAACCATCGCCAAAAAGAGCCATACGTCTGCAGAGGTTGTCCGCTACCGCATCGCCCGGCTCCAGAAAGAGGGCGTCATCAAGAAATTCATTTCATTGGTCAATTTCTCAGAACTAGGGTACATAGGACATGGCGTATTCTGCAGCTTTCGAGGGGACAAGGAACGAGAAAAAGGGGTTAAACTTCTTGCCGAACACGATAGAATCTACTGGCTGGCAGAACTCGGTGGAAGCTATGACCTGGCTTTTGCCATCATGGCCAAGGACACATACGAATTCTATGACATCCTTAACCACCTGAAAGAGAAGCTCGACATTTTGCTGGGCACATGGGAAGTAGCGATCCGAATCCGCCTCATTCAATTCCCCCGCACCTACTTGCTGCAAGAAGAGGAGAAGCGAAGCGAGCGGCTGCCTTATTTCGGCAAGGCGCTCGGGTACCGGCAAATTGACGAGATTGATTTCAAGATTCTCAAACGAATATCTCAGGATGCCCGCCTTGAGGTAAATGCTCTTGCTGTATCTTCTGGCCTGCCGCCGAGCACAGCTGCCTTCAGATTGAAAAAGCTTGAAAAAAACCAAGTCATCCAAGGTTATGCACCTCAAATTGTATGTCAAAATTATGGCTATCAGAGCTACCAGCTTTTTTTGAGGGTGGATAATCTGAATGAGCAGAAGCGAGCAAATATATTTCAGTACTGTGCAAGCAACCCTAATGTCGTTTTTCTTGTTGAAACTTTAGGCAAATGGAATTTTGAGATTATCTATGAAGTTGGAAATCAGAGGGAACTGCAGAAACAGATGGCCAACCTGCGCCAGAGATTCCCATGGCTTGCGCAGATGGAAACAGATATTATCTTCGACCATTACTTAAAGTACGATCAATTTCCCCTTAACAGGAGTATAGGAAGCAATCAGTCAATCTCCTAACTGCCATTAGACGGGCGCCTGACTTTCCGCCCGTCTGACGCATAGTTGAGCATCAGACCGTCCGCTAGGCTACGATTAGTCTGCCTGAGCAGCAGAAAAAGACACACAGGTCATTTCCGCGTGGCACTTTCATGCCTCACTTTTTTTGGATTCGGCTATTCTTTATATATTTATGTTTGTAAATATGTTTTCATGAAGCCCAAAGCCTGCTGCGACTGCGACATCTACAAGGCTCTTGGCGACAGGACAAGGTACAACATAGTTTCCGCCCTTCTTGACGGCGAACTCTGCGCCTGCGAGCTTCCA
>JAHFEN010000004.1 GCA_023248455.1 Microcaldota archaeon
ACAGTTGCGCCCTGAGAAAGGGATTCTGCAACAACGACCTTGACTGCTCCAATTGGACAATGTGCGGCTCTGACAGCCACCGGTGCGCCACTGCATCAGGATTTTGCGACAGCGACTCAGACTGCCTTTCCTGGGAGCTCTGCAACGGGAAGACACACCTTTGCCAGGCAAAGCGCAGCCTGTGCTCATCCGCAGGAGACTGTGGAAGCTGGCAGGTATGCGACCTTTCAGCCAAGCGGTGCGTGAGCAGGCCGGGTTATTGCTCTGGCGACCCGGAGTGCGGCTATTTCCAGAAGTGCAACACAACTGGCCATGTGTGCGAGACCAAAGTGGGCTACTGCACCAAGTCGTCCGAATGCAAGTTCGACGAGCGCTGCGAAACCGACCCCTACTCGATCAACGCCTACAAGTGCATGAAGATAATCTGCACCAGGAATGAGGACTGCCCTGGAAGCTCGTGCGACCCGGCTACGCAGAGGTGCCGCCGGACCTACTGAATGAGGGGCGGGCTCCGCCTTCCATTTTTTTAATCAAAACCGTAAGTTATGCTTTGGAGGTATGACCATGTCATTCGAAGACGCTATAGGCCCCGAGCTCGTAGTGAAAGTTTACGACCCTATAACCAAGATGATCGGAGTGGTGGTAATCGACAATACCGCCCTCGGGCCAGGCAAGGGAGGGGTGCGCATGGTGCCTGACATCACCACTGAGGAGGTATTTGGGCTCGCGCGCGCCATGACCTGGAAAAATGCGCTTGCTGGAATCCCATTCGGAGGCGCGAAATCCGGCATAAAGTCGCACGGCACAAACCACCACAAGGCTGAGCTGGTGAAGGCATTTGCCGAGAAAATTGCGCCGCTTGTGCCTGAGAAATACATACCCGGCCCGGACATGAACATGGGCGAGCGGGATATGGCAATAATCGCCAATGCCATAGGCACGCCCAAGGCTGCGACAGGCAAGCCCTCTGACATGGGCGGCCTTCCCCACGAACTCGGCTCGACTGGCTACGGCGTTTCTCTTTCCACGCTTGTGGCTCTTGAACATGCGAAGATTGCTGTTGAAGGGGCGACAGTCGCAATCGAGGGATTCGGCAATGTGGGCACATTCACTGCCAAGCACTTGAGCGAAAAGGGAGCCAAGATAATAGCGGTGTCAGACTCCAAGGGAACGGTTTTCCTAGAAAGCGGGCTGGATTATGAAACGCTCATGAAAGTGAAAAAGGAAAAGGGAACCGTGACTGCCTACCCCGGGGCATCCGTGCTTGAGGCTGGGCAGCTTTTCTCGCTCAGGTGCGACGTGCTGATCCCGGGCGCGCGCCCAAATGTAATCCATGTCGGCAATGTGCAGCAGGTGAAGACGAAGATAATCGTTGAGGCGGCGAACATACCCATGAAGCCTGAAATCGAGCATGACCTTTCCAAGAAAGGCATACTCATAATCCCTGACTTCGTGGCAAACGCAGGAGGGGTGATTTCCTCCTATGTTGAGTTCATTGGCGGAAGCGAGAAGGAGATGTTCTCCATGGTAAAGGAAAAAATCACGGCGAATACGCGCCTCGTGCTGGAGCGTGCGCGCGGGGGCAACCTGCGCGAGGCCGCGCTTGAGATCGCAGAGGAACGCGTTATTGCTGCAATGGAGGAGAGGTCAGGCAGGAAAGCTGCCGGCCAGTAATCCAAAGGCGCAGAAAGGCATGGCCTAGATTCGTGAGTTGTGATTATCCAGTTGGTGTTGTTTTTGGTGCTGTGCATAGTGGCGCTGCCGATATTTGCCATTCTCTCGATATTTTCGGCGAAATACCGCGCCCTTGCGCGCCGGGCGCTTTACTGCGTGGTGCGCAAGGCCACTCTTCGCCCGTGCGAAACCGGGCTTGATGATGAAATAAAGGCCCAGGCGCTTTCAGGCATAATGCGGCTTTCGCCTGCTGCTGCAGGTTTTGTCAGCAGGAACTTCCAGGCATTCTCATTCTTGTTCACCATCCTTCTCATTGCGAGCATGGCTCTCACCGCACAGGGTCTGTACAATTTCGCAGTTTATGGCAACTGCAACGGGCCAGAGGGGGGGTTCTGCATATACAACGGCCTGCAGAACCCGCTGTTCCTCAAAACGCCAAGCACCCTTCAGGGCATTAGAGCTGGCAACCCAAACGCCAGCATAACTGTCTTCGAGTTCGGATGCTACACCTGCCCCTATACGCAAGCGAGCGAAGACCAGGTGCTGTCCATGCTGAAAAAATACAATGGCAGCGTGCAGTTCGTATTCAAGCCCTTCCCGCTTCCCAACCACCCGCATTCGCTTGATGCCGCAGTGGCAGCCGCCTGCGCAGGCGATGCTGGGAAATACTGGGAATACCGCGCTGCGCTTTTTGCCAACCAGGCCTATTTCATGGAAGGGGGGGATGCTGCATTCAAGGCAACTGCCTCAAAGCTCAACTTATCTGGCTTTGATTCCTGCTACGACAGCAGGAAATTCCTGGCGCAGGTGCAGACCACCCTGCAGGAGGGCAAGGAATGCGGCATATACGGCACGCCCACTTTCTTCGTGAATGGAAAGGCTTTTGTAGGGCTGGATTCAGGAAATAAGGCAGAGGCAGAAATACGGAGGCTGCTTGGGAATTAGGTAGGCTGTGCAGCAAAGGGAATAGGAGCAATTAACATGGACTCATCAAAACTGAAGGAAGACTTTCCAGTCTTACAGAAATCCAAGGTAATCTACTTTGACTCCGCGTGCACCACGCTCAAGCCCAGGGCAGTCATTGAAGCCGAGAGGCAATACTACGAGGAAGTGTCAGGATGCGCAGGTAGGTCCGCGCATGCACTTGCCAAGAAGACAAGCGAGCTTTTCGAGTCTTCGCGGGAAAAGGTCGCGAAATTCCTGAATGCAAAACCAGAGCAGCTCGTGTGGACCAAGAACACCACTGAAGCGCTTAACCTCGTAATACGCTCATTCGACTATTCATCCAGGAAGAAAATAGCCACCACGCGACTGGAGCACCACTCGCTCATTCTGCCAATAATGGAGCAGCAGAGGCGCGGAATCGTGAAAATGGAGCTCATGAAGACGAATTCTGACGGAACATTTGACGAGCAAGAGATTGCAAGCGCGATTGACCGCAGCACGGCGCTGGTTGCTTTGCACCACACCACGAATACAACCGGAATGAAGGCGCCGCTTGAGAAAATAATCAAGATTGCGCATGAAAACGGCGCTGCAGTGCTCATCGACGGGGCACAGGGAGTCCCGCATTCTCACGTGGATTTCAGGAAGCTGGACGCTGATTTCCTGGCATTCTCTGGGCATAAGATGCTGGGGCCTACAGGCATTGGCTGCCTTGTAGGAAAAAGCGGAGCATTCGAGAAGCTGGACAGTTTCATAGTGGGAGGGGAGACAGTGGAAACCGTGCACATCGGTTCTGTGCAGTTCAAGAAGGCTCCCAAAAGATTCGAGGGCGGGATACAGAATTATGCGGGCGCCATTGGGCTTGGAGCTGCGTGCGATTATCTGGAGAAAATCGGCATGAAGAACGTGGAGGAGCACGAGAAAAGGATGGCTGCGAAAGTGATGGACGCCATTCATTCCATTCCTGGCGCCACAATATACGGCGCTCCAGCTGCAAAGGACCGTTCCGCACTGGTGTCCTTCAACCTCAAGGGAGTGGGCAAGCACCAGGTTGCTCTCATGTGCGATTCCTATTCAAAAATCGCGCTGCGCTCAGGCCTTTTCTGCGCGCAGCCTGCCATGGAATCGCTTGGCGCGCCGCAAGGGGCCGCGAGGGCTTCGCTTTACGTTTACAATACTGAAAAAGAGATTGAAACATTCAAGGAAACGCTTGGAAAGATTGCGAAACTGGGGAAATGATGAAGGAAGTTGAAAAGGCGTTCAAAACCACCTGCAAGGCACTACTTGGGGAAGATATAGGTGAGATGGACGGCTATGAAAAGTTCCTGTGGCGATATGTGGCAATTCCCTCGACCAGGAAATCTAGCGATGCCAAATCGGACGTTTTCCTGTCCGGCCCGTATGGCAATCATGCGAGGATTTTCTCAAATGCAGAAGCACAGAAGCGCATGGCAGCCCCACTTTCCATAAACGACATAAAGGACATTGACAGCCTGCTGGAAGCCGCGCAACAAAGGTTCGAATATGCTGGGGACAAGGTGCTTGGAAAATCAATGGGGGTGGAAAGAAGCGACGCCTGCATTGATGCTGTGTTTGTCACATCCTCCCAGAATATATTGGAAAGCGAGTACATTGGCTATTGCGACATGGTAGGCGAAAGCAAGTTCATGTTCGGCTGCTCTTTTGGCACCCAGTCCACCCATTGCATGAATGTCACCGAGTTTTACAATGCCAACAGGGTGCTTGAAAGCGGGGTCATTCTTTTTTCCTCCGATTGCTTCTACTGCTACAATTGCAAGAATGCCAGCAACCTCATGTTCTGCTTCAACCAGTATTCCAAGAGGCACTGCATCGGGAACAACCAGTTCATGCCTGACAAGTTCACCTCCATGAAAAAGAAGATTTCGTCAGAAATTATTGAGATGCTTCGGAAAAAGAAAAGCATCCCCTCTCTTGTGGAATTTGCAAATGGAGCGGTTTGAATGGCTAAGATAGACAAGACATTGGCAGAAACTGCGAGAGTGTTGTTCGGAGAAGAACTTTCGCCAATAAGCAGGTATGAGGATTGGCTGGCTTCACGGGTGCCGCGCGTCAGGATGAAGAAGTCTTGCCTGACTGGAAAACCTGTTCCAACGCCCGCGCATTCCATATTTTCCCTTGTGCCTGACGGCATGGTGGCGGAGTTAGGCATGCTCAAGCACGCATCAGGGCTGAAGGCAGATGTGAACGAAGAAGATTCGTTTGGAAGCATGTCACAGAAGATGCCCAAGATTTCTCTTTACATAACCGAGCTTGCAGAAGGGGAAAATATCGAAGTTGTGGATTCTGCGGTTTATCTCAATCTTTCAAACGCATACAAGATAGTCGACGTGTTTACATCCAAAAATGTGGGGCTCGGCTTTTTCAACGACTACAACGACCATGCTTTTGGGATTGGAAGGAGCGCCTCTTGCAGCTTCTCCATCCACTGCTACAATTCCAAGAGCCTGACTCGCTGCTTCGAGGCAGACTTCTGCCGTAACTGCAGCGACATCATGTTCTGCCACAACTGCGAGAACGTTCGGGAGTCGCTGTTCTGCTGCAACGTGAAAAACCTGAGGAACGCCATTTTCAACAAGCAGGTAAGCAAGGAGGAATATCTCAGGGTAAAGAAAATCCTTGTCGAATGGATTCTGTCCGAGCTTAAGAAAAACGGAAGGCTGCCAATCGACATATACGATTTCTGAGCAGGACAATTGGCTAGAAGTACTCTTCCACGAACTTGTCTATGTTGACATCAGATATGTCGTGCTTCACGAGCGGCTTTTCCTTTATGAACGGTATTTCGTCGGTGTAGAGCGGTTTTTCCTGCCTGTAGAAAACCCCCACGGGCCAGCGCTCGTATTCCTGCGCGCGCTTCATTGCCTGCTCGAGGCTGGTCTGGTCGTGGCCCTCTGTTTCAAGCTTGTAGATTTTCTTCTGGTAAAGCTCGTAGGGCAGATCCTTCCTGAATGTGACGCAGGGCTGGAAAACGTCGATGAGCGCTATCCCCCTGTGGCGAACGCCCTGCATTATCAGGTCGGTGAGGTAGGGAATGTCCCCCGAAAAGCCTCGTGCCACGAATGTCGCGCCTGCGGCAAGCGCCATCATCAGCGGGTTGACCTCCTTTTCAATCGAGCCGTGCGGTGTGGATTTCGTCTTCACGCCCTGCTTGGTGGTGGGCGAGGTCTGGCCCACGGTGAGCCCGTATATCTCGTTGTTGTGGACTACATAGGTGATGTTGAGGTTCCTGCGCATGGCGTGCACGAAGTGGCCCATCCCTATCCCGTAGCCGTCTCCGTCCCCGCCCACTGCCACCGTGGTCAGCCTGTCGTTTGCCAGGTGTATGCCAGTTGCAGCCGGGAGCGCCCTGCCGTGTATCCCTTCAAAGCCATAGGTCTTGATGTAATGCGGGAGCTTGCCCGAGCAGCCTATGCCTGAGACCACCACTGTCTCGTGCGCAGGCACGCCCAGCTTGGCAATCGCGCCCTTGAGGGCTATCAGTATGCCAAAGTCACCGCAGTTGTGCAAAACAGCATTCTCCCCTACGTAGCTGTGAACGCCTTCCACTTCGAAGTTGTGCACCGGACCGTCATAATCAAAGGTGGAAATTTCGCGAATTGGCGTCAATACGAAATCCTCGAGGATGATGCTTGAGGTGGTCTTTCCTTCCGGACGAAGCTCTATGTACTGGTCTAGAGCAGAAGAAAGGAGAGCAAGGTCGCGCCTGCTCACCACTTGTATTGAATAAGACTCTTTGTGCATTCCTCGGGCTTTGTTGATTGAAATTGTAGGCACTATCTGGTGGCGTACCAGCAGCACCTTTAGCTGCTCTGCAAGCAGGCGTGAGATTGTTCTGTAATTGGCCCTGCCCCTTCCAATCCATCCATCGCCGCTCCACATGCCCTTCAGCAGGCCTTTTTGCTTTATCTTGGGCAGAAGCATCATGAAATGGGGTATTCTCTTGTTTTGCGCGCCAGCTCCAAACCATTCCGCAAAAAGACGGGAGAGCTGTGAGGAAGCGATTAATACATCCACAGTGTGCTTGTTTTCTCTCACCCTAACCGATGGTGAGATGCCAAATATGTTCACTGAGAGTCTGATTACGTCATCAATGAATTCCTGCTCCTTGGAGTTGAAAGTAAAACACACTTCCCTGCTGTGGGAACAACCTTCTGCAATGTAGTAGCCACAGAGCCGCAGTAAATTCCCATCAGCCTTGACAGACTTTGGAAGCTGCCTGCTTTTCCTGTCCATTGCCTTTTTGACAAGAGGAAGCTCTATTTCTTCGAGGTCTTTTTCCTCCCTCATTATCGGATAGGCAAGATAGTCGCCCTTTTTGAGCTTGTCAGTGCGAGTCCAGTTAAGATCGAATTCCTTGTTGTGGCGTTTGACATGCTCCCTTTTGACGGAGAGGACCGGGTGTTCTTCCGTCAGAGTGGTGGAACCAAGGCACTTGGAGGTAACCTTGCACATCTTGCCCTTGTGCCTGTGGACAAAAACTTCCGTTACTTCATGGTACTTGCCGTCGCTTCCAAGCACCCTGTCGCCAATTTTTACATTCTCTATTTTGTCAACCGAGGGGTTCTTTTGTATGAGCGAGCCTGGCAAGAGGCAGCCAGGGCACCAGTCTGGCATGTGCGAAACATTGAGCTCTGTTACGGTCACCATGTCAATCACTTTTTGGCTATTTTCCTCACCTGCTCTGCTATCTCTTCTGGTGCGAATGGTCGCCCGTCATAGCGCAGGTATGCCTTCTCGATGTAATAGCCTGTCTTCTGGAAAATCCACGCGCGCATCTGCGCCTGCGAATTGCCCTCGAGGATGAGCGTGTTCCTTGCCCTGGTGAGGGCTGAGAGCACCTGCCTTGCAGGGAAGGGGTTGGCGTAGCGCAAGTGCATCATGCGCGCCTTCACCCCTTCTGACTCCAGCAGCTTGAGCGATTCGAGCGCTGGCATCTTGGTCGAGCCCCAGCAGACCAGCAGTATTTGCGCCTCCTCCTCGCCTGCCCCGTGGAACGACGGCGCTATCATTGACTGCGGGATTGCCGCAAGCTTGCGCTCGCGCTTGTCTATCATGGAAACGCGCATCTGCGGATCTTCGGACGTGAAGCCGGTTTCGTCGTGCTCGTAGCTGGAGCAGACATGGATGCCGTTTTTCATCCCCGGGAGGCATCGGCCGGAGATTCCGTCATCGCTGAAGGCATGGCGCTTGTAGCCCGTTGCGTTTTCCATCTGCTCCTCGCTCATGAGCTTGCCCCTGTCTAATTTCACCGGGATGCCCCGGACGTCATCAATCGTCATCGAGGATTCGGACAGGAACTTGTCAAGGAGCACAATCACCGGCGTCTGCACCAGCTCGGCGATGTTGAAGGCGTTTATCGCCTGGATGTAGCACTCCTGCGGGTCGCCAGGCGCAATCACCACGCGCGGGAATTCGCCGTGCGAGGCGTGCAGCGCGAACTGCAAGTCTGCTTGCTCGGTGTATGTCGGCAGGCCTGTGGAGGGCCCTGCGCGCTGCGATTCGAAAATCACCGCAGGGGTTTCGGATATCCCCATCATGCCAAGGGCTTCCACCATGAGTGAGAAGCCGCCGCCCGATGTCGCGGTCATTGAGCGCGCGCCTGCAAACGCAGCGCCTGCGATCATGTTCGCAGCCGCAATCTCATCCTCGGTCTGCTTTACTATTATCCCATAGTCGGTATCGTGACCAGCCATGAGGTGAAGTATGGAGGAGGATGGGCTCATGGGGTATTCCGCCACAAACTTGCAGCCGGCCTTCACCGCGCCCAGCACAGAAGCCTCATTGCCGTTTATGAACATGGTCTTCTCGCGCTTTACGAACTCGATTTTTATCTTGAATGGCTCCTTGAGCGAAGCATTGGAAAAATCGTAGCCTGCGCGCGCGGCTGCGATGTTCGCGCCCACCACCTGCTTGCCTTTGCGCGCCCATATCTTGGTCAGCATGTTCTCCAAAATGGCAAAATCCAGCTGCATAATGCCCATGGATGCGCCTAGGGCGACTGTATTGAACATTATCTCTCCGCCCGCGGCTGAGGCCATCTGCGAAAGCGGCGCGCCTATGAAAATCAAGTGGTCCTTTGCAATCGACTCGGCCCCCTTGATCTTGTTCGAATCGTAGATGATTGCAGCGCCGTCCGAAAGCTCGGGCGCATGAACCTCAATGGTTTTCCTGTCAAGCGCAATCAGTATGTCGAATTTCCCCACTATGCCGCTGATAGGCTCTGGCGCTGCGCGCACCATGTAGGTGTTGTGCCCTCCCTTGATGAGCGATGGATAGTCGTTGGTCCCGAAAACTTCCAGCCCTGAGCGCTGCAGGCACTTTGCAAAAAGCATGCCCACTGTTGCCACACCGCTGCCTGCGGGACCGCCGATTTTGAAATTCACCCGGTTTATGACTGCCATTAGCATCACATGCTACCCAATGCCCATCTGTCGCACCTAGTACGTTCCGTGATGAAATTTATAAGGCTTATATTCGTAGATTGACGTAGTTTTGGAAGAATGAGAAGGCGGGAAAAAATCAGTTGCTCTTTGCCCGCTTCCTTGACTGCCTTCTTGTTGCCGCCATTTTCCCCCGTTTCATGTTTTCACCCCTAATCCTTTGATATTAAAATAATAAACGCCCTCGCCGCGATTTGAACGCGGATCTCAAGCTCCGCAAGCTCGCATGCTATCCAAGTTATACCACGAGGGCGGAAACTTAAGAGAGAATAAGGTTAAGAAGGTTGGGCAGGGCGGCTGATTTCGACAGTGATGGGCTCCCCAACAATGAAATTGAACCGCTTGGAAGCCTCGCCTTGGTTTATGGCAAGGTGCCAGAAAGCATTCCCCTGCGGGAGCATGAGCGGCGAGCCCACTGGCACTGCGCTGAAATGCTCTGCGAATGGGACATTGAGGGAAACGCGCGACTCGCCCCCGGTGACCTTCAAAACCATGCCGAACGGGACTGCACCGTTAAGCTGGGTAGTCGAAGGTATGTTGGTCACGAAGCTGCCGTAATGCTCGATGGCTTCTATATGCCCTGACACCTTTCCACCATCTATCTTTGCCTCCTTCCAAACCCCAACCTCGCCGAACCCAGCAAGCGGGATTTCCTTGCCTAATGAGGCTGGGATTCCCCTCGCCTTTATTATTGCCCCTGCTGCCGGTGCAAAAAGGGCGTCGCCGTCCACTGCCTTGACTCCACCCTGCTCGCGCTTTATAACGTGCATGCTGTCTCTGGAAATCTCGACCGCTTTCACGATGCCGTAAAGCTTGTTAAGTCCTCGAAGCACAAGGTCAAATACGCCATTATGCGGGCCGACAAAAAATGAGTTGTTGCCTGCCTGCACTGCTATGGGCTTCCTGTCGCTTCCCACCGTAGGGTCAACCACGCAGACAAAGACTGTGTTTGGAAGCGCAAGCCGGATGTTTGATTCCAGAAACAGGGCGGCGGAGGAGATCTTGAATTTTGGTATTTCGTGAGAGAGCGAATGGACTTCGGCATTTGTTCTCCTTCCAGAATAATTCGACACCTCGGATTCCAGGCGCTTGCCGTCTGCGCCCCAGTCGGTTACAAGCTGCACAGACCATGGCCGCAGCACAGGTATGGCACGCCTGGCAAATCCTGTTGATAAGCGCTGGAGCCCCTCCGCTGCCCGGAGCTGAAGGAGCGTGTTCGGGGAGCGCGGCTCGCCGAAATTTGGGCTCTTGAATGCACTTGCCATGCCTTTTTTGCCTTCAGCCGGCTATTAAAAGGCTCCTGCCGGCAATATTCTAAAAAGAATAATAAGTAGTGGAGATGATTCTAGTCAGATTGGAATAAACCTGGCAATACACTTTATAAGCCAAAAAGGCGCGCAACAAACGGAGGTTATCGCATGGCTGGAAAAACTTACCTTTTCACTTCAGAGTCGGTCACCGAGGGGCACCCTGACAAAATCTGCGACCAGATTTCAGATGCCATACTGGACGACCTGATACGCCAGGACCCGCACTCGCACGTGGGGGTGGAGGCGCTTGCCACTACTGGCCTCATAGTGGTAGCAGGGGAAGTGACCACCAAGGGATATTCAGATGTCGAGAGCATAATCAGAAGGACAATTGACAAGATTGGCTACAACAAGCCAGAGTACCAGTTTGACACCAAGGGCAGCGGTGTGCTTGTTTCAATACACTCCCAATCGCCCGACATTGCTCAGGGCGTGAAGGAAGACAGCCTGGAGGAAATAGGGGCAGGGGACCAGGGCATAATGTTCGGGTATGCCGTTAATGAAACGCCTGAGCTCATGCCCCTTCCCATTTCCCTTGCTCACAGGCTGGCCCAGAAAATGTCGGAGGCAAGGAAGAAGAAAACCCTGCCTTATCTCCGCCCAGACGGAAAAACGCAGGTCACTGTGGAATACGACGAGAAGCACAAGCCGCAGCGCGTGACAACCGTTGTGATTGCAGCCCAGCACGACGACAAGTTCGAGGGCAAGGAGCTGGCAACCGAAAAAATAAAGGCTGACCTTATCGAACTGGCCGTCAAGCCTGTACTCGGAAAGTACTTCACTCCTGACACAAAAGTTGTTGTGAACGGCACTGGCCGCTTTGTGCTCGGAGGCCCTGCCGGAGACACAGGGGTGACTGGCAGGAAAGTCATTGTGGACACATACGGCGGCATGTCTGCACACGGTGGAGGCTGCATGTCCGGGAAAGACCCCACCAAGGTGGACAGGTCCGCATCCTACATGGCTCGCTACGTAGCAAAAAACATCGTTGCCGCGGGATTGGCTGAAAAATGCGAGGTGCAGCTTGCCTATGTAATCGGGGTTGCAGAGCCTGTCTCAATATTCATCGACACGTTTGGGACCGGAAAAATCGAGAACGGGAAGCTAGTGGATCTCATCAGGAAGAACTTCAGGCTGAAACCCGGGCAGATAATACAGGACTTGAAGCTGCGAAGGCCGATTTACGAGAAAACAGCCGCATACGGTCACTTCGGCAGGGAAGACCCGGACTTCACCTGGGAAAAGACGGACAAGGCCGGAGAGCTGAAAAAGCAGGCAGGTTTTTAAGCCCAACGCCATCTAAGAAAGCCCACAAACGGTGATTTTGAATGCTGAAGAACTGCACCACATGCGGCGCGCAGACAAGGGAATACGCCGAATTCCCCTCGCCCTACGACCCGTCGGTGAAGATAGTCCGCTGCTACAGCTGCCGCAGGATTTCGCTGCCCTATACTGACCCGACCACGGGCAAGATGGGCCCCTAAATTTGATAGGTGTTTATTTGGGACAAGTAGCAGTAGTAATCAAGATTATGCCAGAGGACATGTCAAAGTTCGAGCAGCTCAAAAAAGACGCTGCCTCGCTTAGACCCTACAAGATGCAGGAGCAGCCGGTCGCATTCGGCATAGTCGCGCTCATGCTCACGTTCGTCGTGCCTGACGGAAGCGGAGGCGCTGACCTGCTTGAGGCGAATGCAGGAAAGCTTGCCAATGTGTCAAATGTCGAAGTAGTCTCGATGGACAGACTGTAGGCCGGCGCATGAATGCTTCTTTTTTAGAAGTTTCGACGGGCAGCCCTAAGTTTGCTTTTTCTTTTATGCTCGTTTTTTATTCTGATAATGTATCTATAGTTACATGCTCATTTACTTCTACGACCTCAAGACCAAGCTGAAGGATTACAACAGGATAAAGCGCCGCTTCTACTATGACCTGAAGAAGAGCAGGCTCTCCACCTACCCCTGGAGGACGAAATCCGTGCTCATTGTCGAGGACTCGGCAGAGGGCATGGCCGACCGCTTCTTCAGGCATTACAGGAGGCACGTGGAAGTCTACAAGGCGCGGGCCACGAGCATTGAGGAAGTATTCTGAGAGGGGGTTAGGCCTTTTAAACACGTATTACCTAATTTTATCACTATAAAGTGAAATTTATGGATTTAACCAAATACTCGCGTTCATCGTCAAATAATTCACCAAAGAACAATCCCGTTATGATAGATCGATGGCGACATCTCCCCCCAATCGTTGAACCACCGGCCTTGCAGTGGTGCCTAAATAACATGACTATTGGCGATGCGATCGGCTCATTTTTCAATATGTCGACAGTGCGATCATTGGCAGGGCCGGCTATTTTCAAGTCAATTCTGCTCAATGCAGCATATGTGAAAAACCCTATCCCAGTTACCCTGGTTGAAATGGGTTTGCGGGAAAGGGCGGATGTTACCTTTGAAAACGGACATGTTATGCCGGGCATAGACAAGGAAACCGTCCCATTATTCAAGGCTGCGAGGTTTGCTGCCCGTAAGGGGCACGCATTGGAGTTCAAAGGCGACCGTGTGAAATTCGGTTTCAATGGCACCCATATTTCACTTAGGATGAATGCCGAAGGCATGGGTGCCATTGCCGAGGTCTTTTTTGACCGGCCCTATCAGATGGATTTTGCAAACAGAATAGTGGTAGACGTTGGAGGGCACATTGGCGATAGCGCGATTTTCTTTGCCTTGAGTGGGGCATCAAGGGTCATTTCCTTGGAGCCTTTTCGCTATTCATATGATATTG
>JAHFEN010000005.1:0-8534 GCA_023248455.1 Microcaldota archaeon
GAGGCGCAAAGCACTGCGAAAAAGCCTGATGAGAAAAAGTGGCCCACCGAAGCGTACTGCGCGCCCTTGCTGGAGCGGACTATCAACTGAATGAGCGAGCTTGCAGCAGAGCGCGCGTTCACCAGGAAGAGCGCTGAGGAGATGAAAAAGCCAGCGAAGAGGAAGACGAAGAAATTGTCAAGGAACTGCCAGCCAGGCTCCTGCGCGAAAAAGAGCCCTATGTAGCAGCAGACTGATATAAGCACCAGGAGCGTCCCGTTATTTGAGGCAAGCGCCAGAGTCTCGCGGGCTGAAAGCGAGTCAGTGCGGTAGGAAATCGAGGGCAGTCGCTCGATCACATTGTAATAGCGCGAGCTTTCGGAAACCGCGCGGCGCATGCCTAGCGCGGTCGAGCGGAGCAGCCGCAGGTTCTTGATTATGAACTGCGGCACCCCGGACTGGAGCGAGTTGTATATTTCGTTCTCGCGGTTGATGAGCCAGGCGGAAAGGAAGGAGCTTGCTATTATTGCGAATGCGAAGCTGCCCAGAAAGCCCGATGAGATCATCCCGCCTGAAATCCCGGCTGAGAGTATAAGGAGCGAAAGCTCGGAAATGGGAAGGAATGCCGCTGCGCAGAAAGCAGCGCTCCTGCCAGTGAAGCCCACAAAATACGATGAAGTGCCCGAGGAAATGAAGCGCACCGCTATGCCGATTACGATGAACAGGAGCAGCAGCCCCAGGTTGGAAAGCACGGCCGGCACGCTTACGGCAAGGCCTATTGAAAAGAAGAAGAACGAGGCGAAAAGCGAGTTGAACGGCCGTATCTTTTCCTCGATTTTGCGCGACTCGGAGGAGCCGGCTATGGTGCTTCCTGCAAGGAACGCGCCGACCGAGAATGAGAGTCCGATTCCCTCGGATATGTAGCCAATCACCAGCACCAGGGAGACCGTGGCAAGTATCAGAAGCTCGTCAGAGTGCGAAACGAATTTCAGGAAGCCGTTGATGAGCCTTGACAGCACCGCATAGGCGAATATGAAAGTGAGCACCACGCGAAGGAGCGAGATTGCAAACGAGTACTCGGAAAGCCCGATTGCGGGGTGCGCAATGAGCCCCAGGAAGAACACCGCCAGCAGGTCCTCGATGATGAGTATGGATATGATAAAGGGGAACTCGGGCCTGCGCATCTTTCCTGAGGCCTCCAGGAGCTTGATGATGATGGGGGTGGAGGAGAAAGAGAGGGCCACTGCCACCAGCGCGGCTGCCTGGGGCGGAAAGCCCATGAGAGAAAGCGAGGCGTACGCTGCAAGGTAGACTATCCCGATTTTCACAGCGGCAGCAAGGAAGGTGAAAAGCCCGAGCTGCGCAAGCTTGATTGCAGAGAACTCAAGGCCGATCCCGAACAGTATGAGCGCCGAGCCAAGCACGGCGAACACGCCCACCAGCGAAGGATCGGCGATTATAACGTTGCTGAAGTTCAGGCCGAACAGGCTCACCCCAGCAAGGGGGCTCATGGGGCCAAGCAGAATGCCTGCAAAAAGCACGCCAAGTATGTTGGGGAGCTTGAGCCTGTCGAAAACCAGGGCAGAGATCATGATGACCGTTACTGAGATCCCTACTGCCAGGGCTGCTTCCATGACATGTGTGTCCGGGTTCCAAATTTAAAAACAAAACACAGCGCCGCCCAAGCTGCTGCCTTCAGCAGGTTACGCTTCCAGTAACGCCGTTGTAAATTACGCTGAGAATCTCCGGAGCTATGGCTGTAATTAGAAGCCCGATTAATGCCCCAGTGAGGCACGAGGTTGCCCAGACATTGGCGCGTGCGCGCGTTTCGGCGCCCATCAGCTGGCCAGTTGAGTAAATCACGGCTGCAAGGAGCACCATGAGCATGGCTGCAATCGGAACCAGGTCCCTCAATGCAGTGCAAAGCCCCCGCAGTGCTATCTCCAGGTTCGTGGTTGCGGAAACAACGCCCAGGAACAGCACTATGAAAACAAGCATGTAGAATGCTCGCCGAAACTTCATTGTCGCACCAACCATATTAGGCAAATAACAGTTTTTAAACCCCGACCATGCCGCTGAACATGCAAGGCTAAAAACCCTCCAGCGGAAAATGCAGTATGAAAATCAAGCTCGATTGGCGAAAGGGCGCGCAGGAAAATGCGTCGTACTATTTCCAGCTTGCCAAGGAAAGCGCAGGCAAGGAATCCGGCGCAATTGCAGCGATCGATGAGACTAAACTGGGTATTGAACGCTCGTCTGCGCAGAAAAAAAAGGCGGCAGAGACAAAACCAGGCTCAGAAATGAGGCGAAAAAAGGAATGGTACGAGAAGTACCGCTGGTTTTTCACCTCCTCCCGAAAGCTCGTGGTCGCAGGAAGGGATGCCAAGCAGAACGACATGCTGGTTGCCAAAACCATGACTGAATCTGACTTGTTCTTCCATGCGGACATACAGGGCGCGCCAGCTACAATCCTTATTGGCGGGAAGTCTGCCAGCCAGGAGGAAAAAGTTGAGGCTGCCCAGTTTGCGGCAAGCCACTCCTCTGCCTGGAAGGTCGGCGCAGCAGCAGTGGACGTATATGCTGTAGAAAAATGGCAGCTTTCCAAGCATGCGCAGGGCGGTTTTGTGGGCGCTGGGGGCTTTGCAATTGAAGGCGAACGCGAATGGTTCCGCTCCACTGCACTTGGGCTGGCCCTTGGCGAGAAGGCTGGCATTGCCCTTTGCCTTCCTGAGTTGCACACTGGGGCAGGAAAGCTGAAATTCTCGCTCTCCCCTGGCGCAACTGAGAAAGGGCAGGCGGCCAAGAAAATCGCCGCCGAACTCAAACTTAACGCTGACGAAATACATCTCGCCCTGCCTTCGGGGAAATTCACGCTTATGGAGAGGAAATGATGCCGATGTTCGAAAAAATAGCCCCAGGCACATTCACGCTCCGCACTGACGCGCGGACTTGCGGGACGGTCTATCTGATAGAGGAAGGAGGCAAACGGCTGCTTGTTGATTCCGGAGACGGCAAGCTGCCTGATTTCGGATTTGTACCTGACATGTGCATACTCACGCACGGGCATTATGACCATTCGCGCGGAGTGAGACCAGAATGGACGGAAGTGCTGCTCCATCCGTCTGAATTCAATTTTTCCGGCCAGTACATCCACATACCAAAGAACGCCAAGCCAAGCCCCATGAAGCCGCTGAAGTTCGGCTTGCACTTGCTCGAGTTCTTCCATACGCCCGGGCACACTGATGGAAGCATCTGCATCCTGGACATGTTCACCGGCTGCCTCTTTTCCGGCGACACGAAGTTTGCGGATGGCGGCTATGGGCGAACCGATTTGGGTGGAAGCGATGAGAAAATGCAGGAGAGCCTCCGCCTCCTCGAAAAGCTGCCCTACAGGCTGCTCTGCCCTGGGCACGGCGATTTGGAGGCGAAAGTATGAAAGAGGGAAATGAACGCGCAGCCCTCCTTGCAAAATACAACAAAAGGAAAGCCGAGATTGTGCAGCGCTTGTCCTTTTTCAAGTCAGTTGGGAAAAAAGGCGGCCCCGTTCTCTTCGAGGAACTGGCATTCTGCATACTCACGCCCCAGAGCAAGGCATTTTCCTGCGATGAGGCAATACGGGAATTGAAAGGGAGGGGGCTTCTGTTCGAAGGAGATGCGCCCTCCATTCGCGCCGTCCTTTCCAAAAAGACGCGCTTCCACAACAAGAAGGCAGAGTACCTTGTGCTTGCTAGGGAAAGGCTGAAGGCAGGGGAATTTGCAGAGCTGAAGCAAGCGACATTCCATGGAAGTGAGCAGCATGCAAGGGGTGTCCTCCTGAGAGAGGTGAAGGGAATCGGCTGGAAGGAGGCGAGCCACTATTTAAGGAATGTTGGGAGGGGGAGGAGCATCGCGATACTGGACAGGCACATACTCAAGAACCTCGTGAAGCACGGTGCAATAGGAGGGCTTCCAAAATCGCTCACTCCAAAGCGCTATTTTGAAATAGAAAAGAAAATGGAAAAATTCTGCAAGTCAACAGGAATACCCATGAGCCACCTGGACCTGCTTTTCTGGGCGGAGGAGACCGGACAGATATTTAAATGACCTAATCTTCGATTGCATTATTGCGCATCAGAATAAGTTAGTGGTACTGAAAGGGGGCATGTTTAAAAATAGATTGTGGCAAAATTCGCTTTTACAAGTAAAATCAATTCGGGGGGATGACAATGGTTGCAAGCTCGTATGCCAATGCCAAAGATGTTTCGCCTATGAAATATGCCATAGAGCATTCCGATCATTTTGGAAATCGCACGGCTTTTAGGTTCAAAAAATGGTTCCACATTGGAACGGTCAGCGAAGCCAAAACCTGCGAATACATGGTGCACAGGTTTAAGTCGCTTGAAGGCAGCTCCACAAAAAGGGCTGCAAGGAAAGCAGTCGAATGCGCTGAATTTGCGCTGGCTTTGAAGGAATCATTAAAATCTGGGGAGAATGCATTCGCAAGAGTCGAACTCGTATCTCCTTTGAACCCAGAATTTTACGCTAGAATTGCAGTGCAGTGCGCCAAGGGAGCCTCAATAAAGAGTGAGCAGGGGATTTTCTTTTTGGCCAAAGCTGCAAGTTATAATGAGATGGCTGCCAAGGAATATGAAAAAAAGGGTGACAGAAAAAACGTAGTTGAGCAGCTGGAGCTGGCTGTAAAAAATTGCGAGCAGTACTTTAGCGGGCTTGAAACACTGTCACGTAAGGAAAGCTCGAGCTCGACGATAGTTATAGACATCGGTAAGGCTAAGGATCAACTCGCCTATTTGAAGAAAGAGCTGGCTCTAGCGCAAGCCCATAGGCTGGAAGCAAAGGATGTGGGATTTGATTCGGTAAGAAGAGGCGACAACTACGTTGAAACAGCCAGGCTTTATTTGGAAGCCGGCGAAATTGAGAAATCTGTTGAAAATTTAATCAAGGCCGGTAATGAATATTCAATCGAAGTTAAATCTGCGAATGACGATGGAAAAATCGTGGCAGCAAGTTCGGCCTATCAGTGGGCTAGGACGGCATTTAATCAAGCAATGTCATTGGCAGGCACAACGACTGGACCTGGCTCATTGGATAAAGCCTTGAGCGAAAAATTGAAAAGCAAGATTAGAGTTGCTGAAAAATCATTGACGCCCCCAATCGAAAAGCGTGGCAGCTGACCAAGCCGCATAAGAAGAAGGTGGCACTCCTGTTTTTCTGCTTCAAGTAGCCAGTATTATATACCCTTTCTTCCCCAAAGTTAACAATTGTTAAGAGTTGTGATTATGCTGCCCTGCGCGGATGTGCATTGGAAGCTTCTGCCAGCCATTTCACGCGAGCTTGCGGTGAGCATGGAAAAGGAAAACCTCCCAAGGAGCCGCATCGCTGCCACGCTAGGGACGAGCACTGCGGCGATTTCGCAGTATGTGTCCGGAAAGAGGGGCGGGAAAAAGCTTGAAGCAAAGGCCGTGGAAGCCTGCAGAAAGCTTGCGAAGAGAATAGCAGGGGGCAAAGTCAAGGGCGGGAGAATTGACATTGAAATCTCGAGGATACTGGTGCTCGCCAAGAAGTCCGGCCTTGGGAGGAACGACCCGTGCGCAATCTGCATGTCTGCTTCGCCGCGCCCGCATTCGTGATTTTGGTGCATTTGCATGAGCTTGCTTGAGATAAACAACCTGAAAGTATTCGCCGAGGACAAGGAGATAGTCAGGGGGCTGTCCCTTACGGTCAAGCCTGGCGAGGTGCACGTAATCATGGGCCAGAACGGCTCTGGGAAAAGCACGCTCCTGAATGCGCTGGCTGGCCACCCGAAATACCGCGCAGAAGGCTCGGTAAAATTCGATGGGAAGGATTTGCTTGCCCAGAAGCCGCACGAGCGGGCAAGGGCAGGCGTGTTCCTTGCCTTCCAGCACCCAAACGAGGTGTCAGGAGTCACGCTCTCATCTTTTTTGCGAAGGGCTTATGTTGCACGCAACGGAAGGGAAGCGTCGGTGGCGGAGTTCGAGAAAATACTCGTGGAGAAAATGCGCATGCTTGGCATGGAGCACAGTTTTGCAGAGCGTGGCGTGAACGAGGGCTTTTCAGGCGGGGAGAAAAAGAGGAGCGAAATCCTGCAGTTGGCCGTACTTGAGCCAAGGCTCGCCATGCTTGACGAGCTTGATTCGGGCCTTGACGTGGATGCGCTTGCGAAGATAGCGGAAACGCTTTCCATGATACGGAAGCCGGACACGGCGGTCATAATCGTGACCCACTATGCGCGCATACTCAAGAACCTGAAGGCTGACCGCGTGCACGTCATGCGCGACGGGCAGATTGTCGCCTCCGGGGATGGCAGGCTTGCAGTCCAGCTTGAGGAAAATGGGTACGGCTGGATAAACAGCGCAACGGCAGCGCCTTGAAAAAAAATTGGATGGCAATACCATGGATGAGGCAGTTCTCAAGGAATACGGCAGAGACGCTCTGCTGAGGGAGGAGCCAGAGGAGTCGCAGCTCAACGTTGGCTACAGGGCAGAGCATGCGGGGCTTACCATCGAGCTGGTCAAGGAAATATCAGAGGTGAAAGGCGAGCCGGAATGGATGCGGAAGCACAGGGTAAAATCATTTGAAATTTTTGAGAAAAAGCCCCTGCCCGCCTGGGGGCCGGATCTTTCGCGCCTTGATTTCTCTGCCATTGTGGGGTTTGTGCGGCCCAGGGGGCAGGAAGCCAAGCCCAACAGCTGGGAGGAAGTGCCCTCAGACATAAAGAACACGTTCGAAAAGCTGGGGATTCCCGAGGCGGAAAGAAAGTTCCTGGCAGGCGTGGGCGCGCAGTACGACTCGGAAGTGCTTTACAAGAGCCTGAGGAAGGATATTTCAGACCTCGGCGTCATTTATACTGACATGGACAGCGCGGTGCGCGAGCACCCTGAGCTGGTGAAAAAATACTTCATGGACAGGTGCGTCCCGCCAACCGACAACAAGTTCGCAGCCCTGCACGGCGCATTCTGGTCAGGCGGGAGCTTCCTTTACGTTCCAGCCGGGGTGAAAGTGCCCATGCCGCTGCAGATCTACTTTATGATGAACTATCCTGGATTTGGGCAGTTCGAGCATACGCTCATAATCGCGGAGGAGGGCAGCCAGGTGCAGTATATAGAGGGCTGCTCTGCCCCTCACTACACCAAGGACTCCATGCACGCTGCCGTGGTGGAGATATTCGTGCAAAAGAGGGCCCGCGCCCGTTACACGTCAATACAGAACTGGAGCAAGAATGTCTACAACCTCAATACGAAACGCGCCATTGTGCAGGAGGATGCGGTTATGGAATGGGTGGGAGGCACGCTTGGCTCAGGAGTCACCATGCTCTACCCATGCAGCATACTTAACGGCAGGGGCGCAAGGGCAGAGCACCTGAACATAGCGCTTGCGGGCGAGGGGCAGGTGAAGGACACCGGCGCGAAAATATACCACAACGCACCGAATACCTCCTCGAAGATAGTCTCCAAGAGCATCTGCAAGGAAGGAGGCACCGTTCGCTACAGGGGCATTCTTTTCGTGGGCGCGCACTGCACAGGCGTGAAGGCAAATGTGCGATGCGACAGCATAATAGCGGATTCCAGATCAAGCGCGGAAACCATCCCGATAATGGACATACGCGCAAAGGACGCGGTAATCGGCCATGAGGCATCTGTTGGAAGGATTTCCGAGGAGCAGCTCTTTTACCTCACTAGCAGGGGCATAGACCCGGAGGAGGCGCTGGCAATGGTGGTGCGCGGCTTCATCGAGCCAATAGTGAAGGAGCTCCCGCTAGAGTATGCGGTTGAGATGAACCGGCTCATAGAAATGGAGATGGAAGGTTCGGTGGGATGACGCCCGAAGTGAAAATCGATGGCAACGCGAGGCATCTTTCTTACAGGGAGGCACTCGGTATTTCCGGGCTTAGGAAAATCCTGCAAGCCCCAAGGACAGGAATGGCGCCAAAGGGCTATGCTGAGAAATTGGCAGGCATGCATGAGGGGGACGTTATAGCTGTGGAGCCAAACGCAAATGCGAGCATAACAATCGAAAGGAAAAGCGCGCCAGTTGGGAATTTCGGCACCTTTTTCATATTCGGAGAAAATTCGAAATCATCCGTTTTTTACAAGACCTCGCTGCCGGATGACTCGGACGAATGCCGGATGATTTTTCTTGCCAAGGGGGCGGTTGCGCACTGCTGCCTTTTGCAGGCAAACGGAAGGGAAAGCACTTCTGTTGCAAGCACGGTGGCAACTCTTGGCGAGGGCTCGCATCTGAAATTCCTGAACTCCAACCTAGGCAGCTTGAAAAAACTCGACAGCATGCTCATATTGCAGGGAGAAAGGGGGAGCAGGTGCGAGCACTTTGAGGCAAGCCTGGCATCTGGCAGCCAGTCGTTTGTGAAGATCTCTGACCACATGCACCTTGCGCCGGATACTTATTCCCGCTCGGTATTCAAGTATGCAACCGCAGGGAATTCGCACGTGGATGTGGAGGGGAAGGTGACCATAGAGCAGACTGCGCCAGGCTCTGACACCCACCTGCTTGCGAAAAGCCTGCTGCTTTCCGAAAAA
>JAHFEN010000005.1:8544-11611 GCA_023248455.1 Microcaldota archaeon
TCGCGCGGTATTGGGGAGAACGAAAGCCGGCTTTTGGTGCTCCAAGGCTTCCTGAGGGACCTGCTCCTGAAAAGCGAGATGGACGGGCGGGCTCTTGCCCCGCTACAGGCAGAGCTTGAAAAGGATGCGCTTGCCTTATTTCCAAGGGACTAAAATGCTCAATCCTGAAAAAATTCGCGCAGATTTCCCGATTCTTTCCCGTAAGTTCAAGGGAAAAAGGCTCGCCTACCTTGACAATGCCGCCACCACGCAAAAGCCTGTGCAAGTGCTTCAGGCAATGGACGAATTCTACAGAAACCATAATGCCAATCCGCACCGGGGGGCCTACACTCTTATTTCAGAGGCAACTGACCTGTACGAGTCGGCAAGGAGAAATATCGCCCACTTCATAGGCGCGAAACCTGAAGAAGTGATTTTCACCAGGAATGCGACCGAGTCGCTGAATCTTGTGGCTTTTGTTGCCTGCCAAGAGGCAAAGCCAGGCGCAAGAATCCTCCTTACGCAGATGGAGCACCATTCGAACATTGTCCCATGGCAGCTGGCAGCAAAGCGGCTCAGGCTGAAAATACGCTACGCAAAAATGAGGAGCAACGGCACGCTTTGCATGGAGGATATGCCCAAGGAATTTGAGGGAGAGCCGTTCATTTTCTCATTCACGCATGTTTCCAACGTTCTTGGCACGATAAACAACGCTGCAAAACTGATCAGGCTCGCGCGCAAAGCCGGGTCCCTTGTCTGCATTGACGCAGCGCAGTCCGTGCCGCACATGCCTGTCGACGTCCGCGAATTGGGCTGCGACTTCCTTGCATTTTCAGGCCACAAGATGCTTGGCCCAGCTGGCATTGGAGTTTTGTACATGCGAAAGGAGCTGCAGGAAACGCTTCCTCCGTTTCTCGGAGGCGGGGACATGATAAAATCTGTTAGCTTCGAGGAGTCCGAGTGGAATTCGCCGCCCTACAAATACGAGGCAGGCACTCCAAATGTCGCAGGCGCGGTGGGCCTGTCTGCTGCCGTGGATTACCTGAAGACGGCTGGAATGCAGAAAATTGCCGCCCACGAGCAGAAGCTTGCAGATTATTGCAGAAAAGAGCTTTCTCATTTGCCAAAAATCAGATTCCACGGGCCAAGGAATGGCGCGGGGATAGTTTCCTTTAACATTGGGAGAATTCACGCGCACGACGTTGGGCAGTTTGCTGACGAAGATGGGATTGCGATCAGGACTGGCCACCACTGCGCGCAGCCGCTCATGAAGCTTCTTGGGGAACCTGCGACCGCAAGGGCGAGCTTCTACCTTTACAATACTCAAGAGGAAGCAGACAAGCTGGCTGCATCGATGAAAAGGGCGGCAAAAACTCTTGGCTGAATGGTGTTTTGGCATGAGCACAGATGGCATGTACAGGGAGAATATACTCGACCACTACAAGCACCCGAGGAACAGGGGAAAAATTGAGCATGCTGATTCATCCGCGCATGACTTGAACCCTCTTTGCGGCGACGAGATAACCTATTACCTGAAATTCGAGAGTGGGAAGGTGTCCGAAATAAAATTCGAGGGCTCTGCCTGCGCGATCTGCCTTGCCTCCGCTTCTATGCTAACTGAAGAAGTGAAGGACAAAAAACTGGAAGAAGCCCGCACATATGGAAAGGAGGCGCTCCTTTCAACCGTTGGAATCGACCCAGGCCCCACGCGGTTGAAGTGCGCGCTCCTCCCCCTAAAGGTATTCAAGCTTGCGCTCTACAAGCATTTGGGAAAGAAAATTACGGAAGAGGATGAAAAACTCGTGTAGGGAGAACATGGTTTTGCAAATACTTTTCGGCCCTGCAGGAATTCCCATTGGCACACCGGGCGAAGGAACAGCCGCAGGTATAGAATATTGCCGGGCCCTTGGCCTGGGAGCCATGGAAGTCGAGTTCGTGCACGGCGTGAACATGAAGGAGGAAAAGGCAAGGGCCGCAGGCGAAGCGGCAAGGAAAAACGGCGTAAAGCTGTCGTGCCACGCGCCCTATTACATAAACTGCTGCGCAAAGGAAAAGCCGAAAGTAGAGGCAAGCGTTCGCTACATCGTAACAACAGCGCAGGCTGCCCATTGGCTCGGCGCCTCGCCCATAGTCATCCACACTGGCTTTTACATGGAAAGGCCAGCTGAGGAGTGCAAAAAGCTGGTGTACGAAACTTATGAGCAATGCCTGGATGAGATGAAGGCGCTGAAAATTTCCGGCGTGGTGCTAGGAGCAGAGCTTACGGGCAAGAAGTCGGCATATGGCTCGCTGGATGAGATAATTGACTTGGCTTCGCATTTCGGGCTCAAGCGGCTCATGCCTGTGATCGACTATGCGCACTTCCATGCAAGGGAAGGCAGACTGGGCACGAAGGGAGACTACCTCAAAATACTGGAGCGGATGGAAACTTGGCTTGGCTCGGAAGCGGCAAAGAACTTCCATTGCCACTTCTCTGGAATAGAGTACACTGACAAGGGGGAGAGGAGCCATTTGCCTGTTTCTTCAGGCTCGCCTCAGTTCGCGCCCCTTGCCCAAGCCTGGAAGGAGAACGGATGGAGCGGCACGGTGATATGCGAGTCGCCGCTCATTGAAAAGGATGCGCTTGCTCTGCAGAGAACTTTTGCCTCGGCAAGATAGGGCGGGTTTTTAAATCTTGGGCGCGATAAAGAGCGAACAGCCTCTAGAATGGAGGCTCTAATTGCGTGGTGCGATTATGTATTTCGTATTGACATGCAAAGACAAGGTCAGGCTACCTGCGCAGTATTTCTCCATGAAGCTCGAGGACTCGCTGTCCCAGATATTGCGCGAGAAGTACGAGCGCAGGATTGACAAGGACGCTGGCATGGTGCTTGCGCTCTGGAACGTCAAGCCAGATGGCGACGGCGTGGTCATTGCTGGGGACAATGCGGCGTACTATGATGTCAAGTTCGACGTGCTTGCCTACCATCCCCTGGTCAACGAGATAGTCGAGACCGAGGTATCGGAAATAGTGGAATTCGGCGCCTTCCTGCAGCTCGGCCCCATGGAGGGTCTGGTGCACCTCTCGCAGATTGCAAATGACTTCCTC
>JAHFEN010000005.1:11621-13085 GCA_023248455.1 Microcaldota archaeon
CCTACAACAAAAAAACAGCCTCGTTCACCGGAAGGGAGAGCAAGAAAATCCTGAAAAAGGCCGACCACGTGTTCGCCAAGATCTCGACCGTCAGCATGAAAAGCTCCATACCTGAGACCAAGGTGGGGCTGACCATGAGGCCAGAGGGGCTTGGCAAGGACGAGTGGCTCCTAACAAAGAAGGCTGCCGCGCCAGTGGAGGCCGAGAAGAAGAAAGAGGGCAAGAAAAAGAAGCCCGAAGAGGAGAAGAAGTGATACACGTGAAAGCCTGCACGCAATGCCGGTTGATTGTAAACGAGGCGGCAGAGTGCCCGAACTGCCACTCCACCGCGCTTACCGAGAAGTTCATGGGCCAGCTCATAGTTTCCGACCCAGAGAAGTCAGATATCGCAAAGAAGCTTGATATAAAGGCTCCGGGAAGGTACGCAATCAAGCTTCAGCAAAGATGAATAGAGTGTGATGCCATGCCAAGCAAAACAAGGGGAAGGGAACGCCTGGGCACCTGCGACTCGTGCGGCAGGAGCATGCCAAGGGACAAGATGATAACCTACAATACCATGAACGTCTATTCCACTGACTTGAAGACCGCTGACGATGTGAAAACAATGACACATGTTGAGAAGCACTACTGCATTTCTTGCGCCAAGTCAAAGCGCATTTTCGAAAAGCTCAAGAACCGCGCCATTCGCCAGGCAGGACGGCCCGAGCGCGCCCCCAATCGGTTCCAGTCAGAAACTTGGAATTCCGGCCACAGATGGTAATTTCTGGCAGCTGAACTTCCAAAGGAGGGGATGCTATGGAAGAAAAACTGACTTTTGAAGGCCGCGAATACACTGGGGTGAGCTTCCCGCTTGGGAATGTCCCGCTTCTCATAGTGAAAGCGAAAAAAGGCTATGTTGCCTGCAGCTATGTAAGCAAGGATGCTGCTGAGAAATTCGGGGACGTGGCTGCATTTGTTACTGGAGTAAAGACGTTTGATGAATTCTTCAAGGCGAAAATAAAGGCATTCACCACCTGGGCTGACGACCTCGGCATCCGCGAGGGCATGTCAGTGAAAAAGGCGCTCGAGCTCATGGACCAGGGTTAGATTTGGTGGCAGACTACATAAAATACGGGCTGACAGCGTCTTTGGCGTGCACTGTCCTGACCGTTCTTCTTTTTGTTGGAATGCTTTTAGCTGCAGTCTCACCAATTCCAAACTATGTGTTTTTCATTGGCTTTGTGGCATTTGCCGTGCTCGGTGGGCTGATTGGGCTGGCCGTGATGGTTCTTGCCCTATTGGAGATATACCGGGCAAAAAACGAAAGCTCCTGGAAATGGATTTGGGGCGCAATTGTGTTTTTCTTCGGCATGCTCGGTGCTGCTGCTTACTACCTTGTTGCAAGAAAGGAGCTGAAGTAGCCTTAACAGGCGCTCCGAACGATTTGCGCTGCTTTTAATAACCTCAACAGAGCAAGCCAACTCA
>JAHFEN010000074.1 GCA_023248455.1 Microcaldota archaeon
ATAATTTATAAACGTATCTACGTCGGTGGCACGACGGGCAAGAAGAAGGGAGAAAAAATCATACCACCCAACTGATAGCCATAAAAAAATGTTCTAACAATAACCGAGCTAAGCAATGGAGTAGAATAAATGGCAAACACATTTAACTCAGGCACGGTTCTGATAGCACAATCTGGAGGACCTTCCCCAGTGGTCAATGAGACGTTGGTGGCGCTGGTCCACAAGCTTAAGGAGCGCGGCGCCACAAACATCGCAGGCGCTCCTTTCGGGGTGACCGGTATCCTGAAAAGGAGTGAGTGGCTTGACCTCCGCGCCCAGACGGAATCCAGGATGGATGCCATTGCCAAGTCGCCTGGCATGGCCCTTGGCTCGAGAAGGAAAAAGCCCGGTGAGGACGAGTTGAAGAGAATTGCTGAAGTGTTCAGGCAGGAAGGTGTCCGTTATTTCTTTTTCATAGGTGGAGATGACACGGCAAAAGCCACCAACCTGATACGCACATATGTAACGCAGGCAAATTACGAGATGACGCTGATTCACGTCCCGAAAACAATAGACAACGACCTTCTTGAGCCCCACGACCGCACACCTGGCTTTGCCAGTGCAGCGCGATTCGTGGCGCACGCAGTGGCTGGAACCGACCGGGACAACGCTTCCATACCAGGGGTGCACATCGTGGTCACTATGGGCAAGGAAGCTGGGTACTTAGCTGCATCCTCTGTGCTTGCCAAGCGGTCTGATTTGGACGGCCCCCACCGGGTATACGTACCGGAGCGCGAGTTTTCCATTCCGGGGTTTGTGGCAGACGTGAAAGATACCTTTGAGAAGCTGGGCCGCGGGCTCTTCGTGGTTTCTGAAGGAATAATGATAAAGGACAGTGGAGGCAAGCTAGTTCTTCTGTCCGAGCACCTTGGCACTGTCCTGGGCGCTGACGGCTTCGGCGGGCTGTCCTTGAGTGGGACAGGCGCAATGGGCGACGCACTGGTCAAGATCGTACAGGAAAAGACGGGAATACCCCGCGCACGTTCCGACACTTATGGTTATATGCAGCGTTCGCTCCTGGGCTGGCGCGCAGAACAGGATGTGGTAGATGCGAGAGCAGTTGCAGTATGGGCTGTAAAGTATGCACTTTTAGACAATGGAGGGGGAAGCGTGGCGTTAGCCCCTCTTTCAGACAGCCAGGTGCTCGCAACACTTGCGCCATTAGAAATAATTGGTTCTGGCAAGAGACCAATGCCGCAGGAGTTATTATCAGAAACAGGGTGCGGCATCAATGTGGAGCGGTTCAGAGCATATGCCGAGCCGCTGGTCGGGGAAATCCAGAAAACCGCAGACCTTGAACACCTCCCATTCAGGCCAGCCAAAGGCAATTAAATCCAAGCTCCCACTTCTTTTGCGGGTAATTTGATGGACTTGGGAAGGAGCCTGCGGCAGGCTCTGTCGAAATTCACCGGGGCGCCGGTTGCGGACGAGAAGGCAGTGAAAGCGCTCTGCAGGGAGCTTCAGCGCATGCTGATTTCTTCAGATGTCAATGTGAAGCTTGTCTTTGAGCTTACCAGGAGGATTGAGGACAGGGCGCTTGACACCAAGCTTGCCAAGGGATTGTCATTGCGCGAGCATGTGGTCAAGGTGGTCTACGAGGAGCTTGCCGCAATGATGGGCGAGCGCTACGAGCCCAGGCTCAAGCCCCACAGGGTGCTGCTTCTTGGCCTTTACGGAAGCGGAAAGACCACCACTGCGGGAAAGCTTGCGCACTTCTACAAGTCAAGGGGGCTTTCCGTCGGCATGGTGGCGTGCGACGTGGACAGGCCGGCTGCGTACGAGCAGCTGGAGCAGGTTTCGAAGCACTCAGGCTGCGCCTTCTACGGGATCAATGGCGAGAAGGATGTGCGGAAAATTCTTGCAGATGCAAAGGCAAGGTGCAAGGAAGACGTGGTGATTGCGGATTCCTCCGGCAGGAGCGCTTTTGAGGAGACCCTGGTTGAGCAGCTCAAGGTGATAAATGCCGAGTTTGGACCAGATGAAAAATTCCTGGTCATTTCGGCAGACATAGGGCAGGTGGCAGGCAAGCAGGCTGCCGAGTTCCATGATGCGGTTGGGCTTTCAGGGGTGATAATAACCAAAATGGACGGCAGCGGCAAGGGAGGCGGCGCGCTTTCAGCTGTTGCATCCTCGAAAGCGAAAGTTGCGTTCATCGGCACTGGCGAAAAGATGGACGCGCTTGAGCCTTTTGACGCGCAGAAGTTCGTGGGCAGGCTGCTTGGCTTCCCGGACCTTGAGGCGCTGATGGAAAAAGTGAGGAAAATAGCGGAGGAGGAAAAGCTGCCGGAAGCGGGCGAGGACAAGCTGACGCTGCGCGTGTTCTACGAGCAGCTCAAAGCCGCGAAGAAGCTTGGCCCGCTTTCCTCCGTGTTTTCCATGCTCGGCGCTGCCGACATGCCCTCCGACATGGTCAAGACCAGCGAGGAAAAGCTCAAGAAATTCGAAAACATCATCAATTCCATGACCCCTGCCGAGAGGGAGGACGCTGCGCTTCTCAGGAAGAACAGGACAAGGATTGAGAGGGCCGCAAAGGGCTCAGGCACAAGGCCAGAGGATGTCAGGGAACTTCTCTCGCAGTTTGAGAAGGTAAACAGCATGTTCACACAGTTCAAGAAGAACCGCGGCATGCGAAAGCGCGTGGAAAAGATGATGAAGGGATCGGGCGTGGACCTTTCCAAGCTGGGCGGGTGAAAGGACGGTTGTATTTTGGTCTTTTTTTGATTTGGTCACCGCAGCAGTTTAACGCCTCGTTCTAGGAAGATTTATATAATGATTGTGGCAAATAATGAAAATAAGAGGGGTGAAAGAATGATGAAAAATAGACGACAAATGATGTATTCCGCAGTCATGTTATTTCCACCTAAAGGAAGGAGTGTCACGGTTTTTGGAAGAGAAGAAAAAGACGTAATTGGGGCTATTTCTCTGGTTTCTAAGAACCTTCATGAAGATCCAAACCGCAATCTGAAAAAAGATAGTTTTGGAGATCGGGCTATTCATATAGACACTGATATGGTCATGACCGGAACGGTAAAAAAATACGTTCATCAAAAAAGTTGGAAGGAAGCCTCGAAAATTTTGACAATCTTTGCTAAACAGAATGAAAACAAAAATCCAGTGAAAGTAATCAATGTTTATCGAGAAGCTTTGAATTTAGATCCAAAGGACACGGTTGCTCGCAGCATGTTCGCCCAGTTTCTTGGTTCGGAAGGTCGATTGGAGGAAATGGCAGATCAAATAAAAAAAGCTCTAAAAATCAAGCCAGATTCACCCGGGCTTGTTGTTTCACTTGGGAGGGTTTACTACGCACAGGAGAAATACGAAATGGCATCAGATTACTTTAACTGTGGAGTAAGATTACGCCATAATAATCCGATATTTCGCATAGATCGGGCATTGAATAATATAGAGCTTGGTTGGTTTGGAAGTGTTAGGGAAGACGCCAACAAGTTACTCGTTATTGACAAGGCAAAGCACCAAAAGGATGTTGAAATGTTAATGAGCATGGTAGAATCCAAAAACTATCTAAATGGAAAC
Source organism: Microcaldota archaeon (assembly GCA_023248455.1). Lineage (GTDB taxonomy): Archaea > Micrarchaeota > Micrarchaeia > Anstonellales > Anstonellaceae > UBA10161. Next base: position 3,574 of record JAHFEN010000074.1, read on the forward strand.
GCAAGCAATGTATTCACAAAGAGAGCTGCTTTAGCTGTGCTTGCAGATGGGTATGGGCATTTCCATAGATTGTATCAGAATGTCGATACTCTAGAGAAGATCGTTGATATTAGTCCGTATGACTTTAATGCGCAATTCAAGCTGACTGATGCATATCGAAACGTAAATCAGAGTAAGAAGGCAATTGGCCTGCTAAATGACATGGTGTCAAAATGCAGTTCAATCGGTAATACGCCCAATGCTGATGAATTTGGTACTATTGTCAAGGAATCGAAAAAAGATGTAACAGCCATCGCTCATGGAAGACTTTCCATAATTTATAGGGAACTTGGAGAATACGACAAAGCAATAGAAGCGCTTCTCAAGGTAAAAGAAGCAGGACAAGACAAAATAAGTGACGCACCGCTCTACGAGGGTTTAGGGCAATTATATCTTGAGTCGAGTAGAACAGCAGAAGCGATTGGAGCATATACAAAACTTATTGAACTCGAGCCTGAGAAAGCGGGTCATTACTTATCCCGTGCCATGGCATATAAACGGTCTGAAAACTTGATGGCAGCCGAAAAAGATCTTCAAAAATTCAAGGAATTATTTTCTAAGAAGTTGGAAGATAAATAAAACAAGCATGATGCTCGCCCCAACACATGAACAAATATGTTAGTTGAACTAATCTCGCTCAGAGTTAGCATTAACTAACGGGTCTATTTATTAACGGGCGTGAAAGTGTGATCGGATTGTTTAGATTTCATGCTGCTTGTTGAACACACTCCATTTTATTTTCGCATTTTTTCTCATTTTCAGAAGTAAAGTTTGACCCAATAGAGCACCTCTTCGCTTTGGCTTGCGCTGATTGATGTCAAAATAGGAAAAAATCTGCGCGCTACGGCATCTTTGGGCCGCGGGAAAGCGCGAGCTCCTTGCCTATGAGCTCCTCGAGCACTTCCTTGGCTATCACGCGCCTGCCGCCGATTTTCTCGTGCGGTATCCTGTTGCGGTCCAGCCTTCGCTCGAATGCGTTCCTCTTTATCTTGATGCCCCTGCCCGTCATCTCGGAAACAGCTTCGCCCACATCATGGTAGTTCTTGCAGATGTGCGACAGCCCCTCGATTGCGGATTTTGGCACCCAGCGCTGCGTGCCGATTTTCAGGGAAGGAATGGAATTCTTCTCGATCCTGCCGATGAACGCGCGGAGGTTCAGCTTCTCGTATTTCTTCAGCTCCGTGAAAGCCTGCTTGACGGTGTAATACTCGTTTGCAAGCGCCACCCAGTCTGCAATGACAGGCTTTGGTATCAGCCGCTTGCTTCCGATTTTCTCGGAATGTACCGAGC
>JAHFEN010000075.1 GCA_023248455.1 Microcaldota archaeon
AAAGAAAAGGGGCTCTCCAAGGGCGACATGGTAGTGCCGCTCATGTTCGCAGGGAAGTACAGGCTGGTCGGCTTCCAGGCGATAAGCGAACTTCTCCCAATGATCCTGGCGAATTCCACCGCATCGTAAGCCAGGAAACTAGAGCGGTATCCCCAAAGCCGAGATCAATATCACCGAAATGACCCCAAGCACGCCGCCAAAAGCGGCAATTAGGAAAGTCACAAGGTCAATTTGCACCTTGAGAATTCCCGTGTTGTTGAGCGCCCAGAACACCGCGATTCCAAGTATTCCATGCAGTATTAGGGGCATGATGCGTCGCAGCATGCGGAAAAGGAAGTAGAACACCAGGAAGGAAATAAAAAGCGCGGCTAGAAGCCCCCATCCCATGCACAATAAATGAGGAAAAGAAATAAAACTACTGCACAATCAGCGTGCCTTTCATGCTCCTGTGGCCTGAGCCGCAGGGCACGTTGCAGAAGAATGTGTAGGTGCCTGTCTTGTCAGCAGTGAACTGCCCCACTCCAGGCTGCCCAGGTGACGCCTTTACAGAGAAGCCAAAGTCAGGTATGGCAATCCCGTGCGGCACGTCGGCGGTTGTCAGGGTGATTTTCACCACGTCCCCCTTGCTGACGGTAATCGTGCTTGGCGAGAACAGGAACTGCGAGGATTCCACTGTGAATTCCTTCACCGAAGGTCCTGAAGGGGGTGGCGGCGGAGGCACTTGGCTGCCTGAACCTGATCCTGCGTTGCCGTTCCCCGTGCCCGAAGGCTGGCTGGGTGTTCCGCCGACCGAGCCTCCTGTCGTATCAGGGGCGCCGCTCCCAGATGGAGCAGGCGCCTGCTGCTGGCTTCCATAGGAAGCGCAGCCGAATGCAAGCAGCAATCCAGCTAATAGTAATGCAATCAATGCCTTCATGGTCTCAACCTCCTTACCTGCTTGCATCAAAAGGAATATAAGGGCTCTTACCCCCGTTCGAGATTCGCAGCAGCAATATTCATTTCCGTATATTTCTCAAGCCTTTTTGCCTGCTGGGAAGAAATGCGCATAACCGCAACTCCCCAGTGCGAAGCAACCAAGTCCCCCTTTTCCAGTCCCTGCACCAATTCAATTCCCGCACAAGAGGTATCCAGCCTCTTTTTGCAGGAAAGAAGCGCCAGCTTTCCGTTCTTTTCAAGGAGTTTCTGGCTCTTTGCGTTTACAAAGCCGTCTCCGGCTTCGGTTACATTCCCCCAGGAAACGCGGCAGGAGTCGGCGTTTTTCACGCTCGGAGCAATAACGCCTGAAATGGTGTGCAGGTAAAGCACATGGAAGGAATGGTGAGGCACAAAGCCTTCGGGCATGGAGTCTGCAAGTTTGTGCGCACGGCTTTGGGAAAGCATGCCTTGGCCAGAAAACCCACGTTCAATCAGCCCTGCCACATCCTCCATTCGCACTTCCTCCAGAAGACGGTTCCCCAGCCAGAGCGCCTCTGTCACCTTTTCGTCAAAAGGGGATAGCCTGTTCGCCGCTGCAATAAGCCGCAGGTAAGCGTAATGAGCTGTGAATTTCTCAAGCGCTTTTTCAAGCCTCATCCTGTCCGCAGCGCTTTTGTTATCCAGATAGGAAGCGAACACATTCCTGAACAGGGGAGTGCCGCAGTAGGACAGGGAATTGGGGGGAAGGGCAAATCGCGCTGCAAGCTCGGTTCCAATCATCCTTATGCACGCAGCCTGCGGATTGCCTTTTCCCGCAGCCATGCAACGGCAGCCAGCGTCTCCGCAGTGCCAACTACGAACACCGCGCCAAGCGCCAATAACAAAAAGCCAGTTGCCTGCAGTGGGAGAAGCGCCTTTCCTGCAAATGCAAATGAGAGCAGGGCCGAAACCGGGCCGCCCAGAACAAGTGCCGCGGTTGCAGAAATGAGCGTGGTGCTCTTGAGCGCCGAATACCAAAGAGTGGTGAAAAGCACGAGGAAGCCGGTTGCAACTGCAATCCAGGCGAACGATGAGGGGGTGATGCTGCCAAGTGCCGTGATTTTGCCAGTGTATGCCAGTATTGCAAGAAGCACAAGCGAGCCGATCCCCATCCTTGCAACCGCCACCGTGGAAGGGGAAAGGGACTCCAGGGCTTTCTTGGAAACCGCGTATTCCGCAGCCCAGAGCGCGGTTGCGCCAAGCACCAGCAGCATTCCGCTTGAAAGGGAAAGCGCAGCATCCCCGAGCAAAATGAAATTGCCTGCAAGGATGGCAAGAGCGCCAAGCGCAAGCTTCCATTCGAATTTCTCGCGAAGAGCTGCAACGCCGATCACGGCTGCGAACACAAAGAGCAGCCTGTAGAGGAACGAACCTGCCGCGCCTGAGGTTGCCGCAAGGCCTGCGAAGAACAGCGCAAATGCAATTCCTCCCCCAGCAACTCCAGAAAACGCAAGCAAAAGGAGCTGTTTTCTATTAAGCGTCAGGAACTCGCGCCAGCTTCCAAGCGAAAAGCAGACGGCAGCGAGTATTCCTGCCACAGTAATATTCTTCAGGAACGCATATGCGGTGGAATCTATGGTAAGCACGCCAAAGCTGTTGGCAAACACCGAAATTCCGCTCACCAGCGCAGTCAGGTATGCAAGGGCAGTGCCTTTTCCGTTTTCCATAAGCCACACATGGCACGTTTTGATTTATATCTTTATCGAGACTGCGTCTCGACATCTATAAAATGTCTGTGGACATTTATAAGATTAATCTGCGACCAATGGCGTATGGCTGGGAAGAAACTTGCGGTCTCATGGGTTACTTTCGCGTGCTGCGAGGATTCCTCAATAATCTTTGTGGAGCTGCTCAACCAGCACTTTTTCGAATGGAAGGAGAAAATAGAATTCCATTACTGCCGGATGCTAAAGAACAAGAATAGCAGCTTTGACGGAAGCGACGTGACCTTCGTGGAGGGCGCAATAGCAACAAAGGAGGACGAGGATGAGCTTCGGATGATCCGCGAGAAGTCCAAGAAAATAGTGGCAATAGGCTCATGCGCCTGCACAGGCCTGCCGTCCGCGCAGAGGAACCAGTTCGACGAGTCCACCAAGCGCGAAATCATGCTCATAGTGGAGCGCTTCGGGCACCTTGAGAAGGTTCACCCTGTGAAGGACATAGTTAAAGTGGATTACCAGGTTCCGGGGTGCCCCATGGACGAAAAGATATTCCTGGATACTCTCAACAAATGCTTTGCCGAATTCGGGATACATTAGGATTCGTGGAATATCTCGTGGTTTATCTATGCACACGGAAGAACTGTTTGGCACAGGAATTTCCGGTAAATCAGATGCATGCGGTGATTGACTTATGCACAAGGAAGGCGGATTTGACATTGACATAAAGCACCTCTCAAAGATAGAGGGGCACACCGACTTGGAAGTGAAGGTGAAGGACGGCAAGGTGCAGTACGCGCACCTAAAGATAGGCGAAGCCAAGAGGTTCTTCACCCAGGGCGTGCGGGGCAAGCCGGCGCTCAATGTGGCCCAGCTGGTTTCAAGGATCTGCGGGACATGCTCGATTGCGCACCTGCAGTCCTGCATATTGGCCGTGGAGAATGCCATGGGGGTGATGCCAAGCGAGCAGACAACGCTTTTGCGGCACCTTACAAACGACGGGCTGATGATACGCGACCATGCAATGCACCTCTACATTTTCTGCCTGCCTGACATCATGAACGCAGATTCTGTACTTGAGCTTGCGGACCGGGACAAATCTCTAATAGAGAAGGCATTCGAGGTGAAGAGCGCAGGCAACGAGCTATCCAAGCTGATAGCTGGAAGGGCGGTGCACGCGCCCTATCCCAATGTCGGCGGATTCACCAAGGTCCCAACCAATGAGCAAGCGCGCGAAATGGCCCATCTGCTAGCGCATGCCCGCGAACACGCGATTGAATTCGCCGACCTGTTCCGGGAAAAAATGCCCTCTTACGTCCGGAAGACGCATTTTATTGCCCTCAAGAACGACAAGTACGAGTACATCGGGGGCGAGCTTTGCTCCTCTGAAGGGTACTGTGTCTCAAGGGAAAACTTCTGGAACCACCTTGACAGGGTGGTGGTGCCATACTCCCAGGCAACGGGTTTTGAATTCGAGGGCAAGGAATACATGGTCGGGGCGCTTGCCAGGATGAACCTCAACAAGGAGGCTCTGCATCCTGATACCCGCCGAGACCTTGCAAGCTCGCTTTCGCTTTTCCCCTCGAACAACGTATACATGAACAACCTGGCGCAGGCAATAGAGATAGTGCAATGCATTGACCACGCAATAGAGCGCCTGGAGGGGCATGACTTCCAGCCAGAGCCTTACAAAACCCCGCCAATAAAGGCTGGAAGCGGCATTGGGGTTACCGAGGCTCCGCGCGGCACGCTCTACTACGCGCTCAAAGTGAACGAGCAGGGGCTTGTCGATTACATAAACCTCGTGATACCTACTGCGCAGAACTTCATCAATATAGAAAAGGACATCGCGCAGGTGGTGCAGGACAATTACGATGCCGACAAGGACAAGGATTATATTTCAATGGAAGTGGAAAAGCTCGTGCGCGCATACGACCCGTGCATGAGCTGTGCCACGCACTTTCTGAAGCTTAAGTTGAAAGAGACAAAGAAATCCGTTAAACGTCCTTCAAACCCATGGACCTTTTCGCACGAGGGAAGGCGCTAGCGCTTCCTAGCAGCACCGACATTGTAGATGTCCCATTTCAGGTTTTTTTTCTTTCCCAATTCGTCAGCAATCTGAGCCAGCAGCAGCTTCCTCACTTTCGGCAAACTTTCGCTCACCGGCCTTTTGGCAGGCACGCCAATTATCACCGCCTTTTTAATTTTCCCAAGCTTCCGAAGCAAAACAAGGTTCCAGATGAGGTCAAAGCCATGGAGAGAAAGCGGCTGCTTTGGGATTTCTA
>JAHFEN010000076.1 GCA_023248455.1 Microcaldota archaeon
AGTCTCTCTTGGGCTTGGGTTTCTCTTCCATAGGGGGCCTCCTTGCCTCCCGGCAGGCAAGAAGGCGTAGATAAGGCAAAAATAGCTATGGGTTCCGAGAAGAGTTATTCACCACAGCAGTCACCGCCCAAACCCCCGATAATATAATAATATTGCAAATGAATAAGCGTCCACAAGGAGAATAGTTATGCAAATAGTCAAAATCCCATCCGAGCGGGTGAAAACGCTTCTTGGCACGTCTGGCGAGACCAAGGACTACCTGGAGCAGCGCATGCAGGTCACGCTGACAGTGGAGTCCGAAGGCGAAGTGGTGATATCTGGCGAAAGCATTGACGAGTTCATTGCAAAGGACATCGTGAAGGCAGTTGGCAGGGGCTTTGACCCATCAATAGCGCTCAAGCTTCTTTCTGACTCGTACGGCTTCAAGCTCATCGACCTGCGCGACTACGAAAGCTCGCCCAAGGCAATCCACAGGATAATGGGCAGGGTGATTGGCGAGAAGGGCAGGACCAAGGAGATAATCAAGGAGGAAGTGGAGGCCGACATCGCCTGCTACGGCCACACTGTTGGGGTCATCTCCAAGCTCGAGATGCTGGACTATGCGCTGAACGCCATATTCAAGCTCATCGAAGGCTCGCCGCACGCCAACGTATACGCCTACCTTGAAAAGTGCAGGAGGAAGATAAAGGAAGACGAAATAAGCAAGCTCTTGAAATGAGACCAAACATGAAATTGCCCAACGGAATCAAAAAGAACGTAATCATCCTAGGCATAGTCAGCTTTTTCACCGACGTTTCAAGCGAGATGATTTTCCCAATACTGCCAGTTTTCCTTACCGCTTTCCTCGGTGCAGGGAAGGAGGCAATTGGGCTCATTGAGGGGATTGCGGACAGCGCAAGCTCCCTTCTTGACATATTCATTGGCTTCTGGTCGGATTCCTCGGGCAGGCGCAAGCAATTCGTTATAGCCGGGTATGGCCTCTCATCGGTTTCCAAAGCAGGAATTGCGCTTGCAACCACCTGGCCGCTCGTTCTTGCTTTCCGCGGGATGGAAAGGATAGGCAAAAGCATCCGCACCTCGCCCCGCGATGCTATTATTGCCGCCTCCAACACAAAGGAAACGCGCGGCAAGGCGTTCGGGCTGCACAGGGCAATGGACACGCTTGGCGCAGTCACCGGCCCGATAATTGCTTACATCATTCTTGCCTCGCTCGGAAGCGGCGAATCTGCCTACAGGGCGGTGTTCTATGCTGCCATCATACCTGCATTCATCGCAGTCGGGGCAATCTGGTTCTTTGTCCGTGAGCCGAAAGAGAAAGTTGATAACCTGCCGAAAAAAATGGAAAAGAAATTGCCGTTCTGGAAAAAACTCCGGCTGCTTTCCACAAAATACAAGCGGTTCCTGTGGGTTTCCTGCATTTTCTCGCTTGCCTACTTCAGCTTTGCGCTCCTCATTGTACGCGCGAACGAAATTGGGATTGCAACACAGGATATCCTGCTGCTCTACATTCTCTACAATATCGTGTACATGGCTGTGTCAGTTCCTATGGGGCAGCTTTCGGACAGGATTGGCAGGAAGCCGATTATTGTCGCCTCATTCATCCTTTACGCGCTCATCTGCATTGGATTCGCATTTGCAAGCAACGTATGGCAAGCAGCATTCCTTTTCGCCCTTTACGGCGTATTCGTCTCCACTGACGAGTCTGTCAACAAGGCTTACATATCGGACATATCAGAGGAAAAAACTCGTGGCATGGCTTTGGGGGCATACAACAGCGCTGTCGGGGCAGTCTACCTGCCTTCAAGCGTGATATTCGGGGCAATATGGGCCAGCTTTGGGGCGGTTCCTGCGTTCGGAGCTGCAGCGGCAATTGCCATTGTTGCTGGCGCTGCGATGTTCGCTTGGGCGAAATGAGCGGAATGCAGCCAGCGAAACTAATATTAAACAGAACCACTAAGTTGTCTTGCGACCAGAAAGCGGACGACATGTGATTCGATGGTTACTTCGACGGAAAAGATATTTTCAGAGTTCAAGGAGCATTCTGTTGCCGAATTCTTCAAGAAGAACCAGCAGATGCTGGGCTTCTCTGGGAAAACGCGCTCGCTCACCACTGTTGTGCACGAGTATGTCACAAACTCGCTTGACGCCTGCGAGGAAGCAGGCATACTGCCAGAAGTCACGATCTCCATTGCCGAGCTTGACAAGGACTCCGGGAAGTATCGAGTTATATCGGAGGACAACGGGCCTGGCATTCCAGAAAAGCACCTGGGAAAAGCGCTGGGAATGATGCTCGCTGGCACCAAGTTCCACCGATACGCTCAGCAGAGGGGCCAGCAGGGAATAGGCGCCTCAGGCTGCACCATGTACGCGCAAATCACGACCGGAAAGCCAGTAAAGGTTGTTTCCCGCTATGACAGCAAGAGGATAACCTGCGAGATAACCATAGACTTGAAGTCCAACAGCCCCAAGATAATGAATCTGGTGAAGGAAGACGGCCAGTTCGGAAGCGGCTTGCGGGTAGAAGCAGAAATAGCAGATGCAAAGTTCGACAAGAGCAGCTTTGGCGTCTACGAATACATCCGCAGAACCGCACTTGCAAACCCGCACCTCCAGATCACGCTCAACGACCCTGAAGGGCAAAAGTCCTCCTTCCCCCGCTCATCAGGCAAGATACCTGACAAGCCTTTTGTGGTGCAGCCGCACCCAATGGGGCTTTCCACGAACGACCTGATTGACTTTGCGCACAGGGAAAAGGAATGCAGGCGGATTTCCTCCTTCCTGCAGGAGCGGTTTGCGCGCGTTTCGGCAGCAAAGGTGGACGAGCTGCGTGCGCTTGTCCCTGACCTGGACTTTGACAAAAAGCCATCCGAGCTTGCGTGGCATGAATCAGAAAAGCTCATCAAGGCCATCCAGAATCCCGCAATAAAATGGATTGCCCCCACAACCGACTCGGTAAAGCCAATTGGCAGGGAGCAGATTGAGAAGTCGCTGAAGAACATACTTGCGCCGGAATTCGTGGTGGTCACCGAGCGCTCGCCCAAGATATTCAAGGGCGGCATACCCTTCATGGTGGAGGCTGCGCTTGCCTATGGCGGCGGGGCAGGGAAGAAAAACGGCGACATGACAGGAAGCGAAGTGATCCGCTATGCCAACCGCGCCCCATTGCTTTTCGACAATTCCGGCTGCGCAATCACCGAGGCAGTGAAGGAAATCGACTGGAAGCGCTACAAGCTCAAGAACTTCGAGGAGGAGCCTATTTCAGTCTTCGTAAACCTTTCCAGCGTCTACGTCCCATACACGTCCGCAGGCAAGCAGGCGATCTCAAACGATGAGGAAATACTCGCCGAGATAAAGAACGCGATAATGGAGGCCGCGCGCGACCTTCAAAGGTATCTTTCTGGCATCAACCGCGAGCACGACCGAAAGGAAAGGAAAAAGGCGATTCTACGATACGTTAACCAGCTTTCAAAAGACCTGCCAGACCTTGCGGGCAAGGGCAAGACCGCCGAAATAGAGAAAATGCTGGTGCACCTTATTGAAACAAAATACTCGGGGCAGATAGAGGATGGCGAGGACGAGGCTGAAAACGGGAATGGCAAAGTCCCAGAGGAAGAGGAAATAGACGAGTAGGCGAGCGAACAGAAACGAGCGGAAAAGGGGAAGAAGGATAAATGAGCGAGGGATTGGGGGAGAGGAATTCGGCGAATAATTGATCGCATTTGTGATTTTCATGGCTCCGGCAAAAAAAGAAGGCAGGGAAAAGGACGCGGAAGTGGTCAACAAGCTCGAAAGGCTCGGCCAGGACATGCTTGCGCAGATAAAGGCGGAGAGCACCCCAACATTCACAACAGCGCTCCGCAGCAAGGGAAACATAATTTACGATGAAAGCATAGGCTACATCCGTCTCGGCGACAAAACAGAGGAGCGAAAGTTCGTGAACGTTGGCCAGGCGCGCAAGTTCATGCAGACAGTCGCAATAGCTTCCAAGTGCAAGAAATTCCTCTCGGAAAACGCCCATACGTCAATAAGGGGGCTCTTTTACCAGCTCAAGTTCAGCCTAGGCGAGAATCTTGATGAAGAGCTTTTTTCCGAGCAGTCCGAGTCAAACCCCCTTGTGGAGGATTTGGAAGTGACACTCAACGTAAAGCGCGAGGACCTGAACCTGAATACCGACAGGAAAGGGGTGGTGGCAGGCCCACTGGTGCTTCGGGATAAATTTGGAGGCACCGAAGACGAAATAGACTGCACCAAGCAGGGCAGGAGCGGCTGGATGATCCCATCTGACGTTGACAATGGCATGGAATTTGAGAGCGTGGATGCGGGCTATGTGCTAGTAGTGGAAAAGGACGCAATGTGGCAGAGGCTGAACGAGGACAAGTACTGGAAGAAGGAGAACTGCATCCTCATCACCCCAAAGGGGCAGGCTTCGCGCGGCTGCAGAAGGCTCATCAGGAAGCTCGCAAGCAGGAAGCTTCCTGTCTACGTATTCACCGACTGCGACGCATGGGGCTGGTACATCTACTGGGCGATAAAGACAGGCAGCATGAACCTTGCGTATCTCGGGAGCGACATAGCAACGCCAGAGGCAAGATTCGTGGGCGTGACCATGCGCGACATAAAGGATTACGATTTCCTGTCGCAGCTCACCATAAAGGCTAAGGAAGTGGACATCAAGCGCGCCGCGGAAATGCTCTCCTACGAGTGGATACAGCACCACAAGGACTGGGTGGAGGAGCTCAAGACCGTGCTCAAGACAAAAAAGAAGCTCGAGCAGGACGCGCTCCAGGGTCCGCGCCTCAGTTTCGTTGGCGACTACCTGCGCGAGAAGATTGCCAAGAAAAAGTTCCTGGCTTAGAAAACAAATGGGTTCCTCTTCCTTTCAACTACATAAAGCTG
>JAHFEN010000077.1 GCA_023248455.1 Microcaldota archaeon
TACGTGGGAAATGCCGCCCACCGAGGACTCGATGTCTATATAGCCCTTGATCTTGATTGTTCCAAGCAGGTTCGCTGTCTCGAAAAAGGAAGTATTGATTATGCTGCCGAACTTCTCGACAGAGGACTCTGCGTCGACCTTTTTGAGTACTGCCAAGTCCAGAAAAGAAAGCTCGTTCATCGGTTCTGCTTTGTGCCCTTAACTTTTAATAGCTTATCCCATTCTTTCGAGAAGAGTAGTTGCCTTTAAAGCCTTAAGCGGGGAATGGCTCATTATGGAAATGACTTTTCTTGGCGCAGCGCAGGAGGTCGGCAGGAGCTGCATCCTTCTTTCTGACAGCGAGAAAATAATGCTGGACTGCGGGCTCAAGATACACGCAAGCGAGACCTACCCCATGCAGCCGCCTGCACAGCCAGACTATGTTATTGCCTCGCACGCGCACCTTGACCACACTGGCTTCCTTCCAGCGCTTTACAGGCATGACAAGCCAGAGCTCATCTGCACCCCGCCCACCCTTGCTATGGGGGAGACCATCATAGCCGACTCGATGAAGATTATGGCAAACCGCGGCGAGTTCCCCTTCCGCCAGGCGCAGGTCAAGCGGATGCTGCAGCACGCCACCAAGCTCTCCTACAAGAAATGGTACGAGATTGGCGATTCCTCGCTAACTTTTTACCAGGCAGGGCACATCCCAGGCGCGGCAATGCCCGAAGTGGACACGGGCAACAGGCGCATTGTTTATTCCGGCGACTTCAAGGGAGAGGCCACGCACACCACCTTTCCAACCGAATTCGCGCCGAAAAACCCGGATGTGCTCATAATGGAGAGCACTTACTCTGACCGGGACCACCCGAAAAGGAAGGAGCTTGAGAGCCAGCTTGCAGAGCAAATGACTGAAACGCTTGAAAACGGTGGCACGGTCCTGCTTCCTGCTTTCGCCATAGGAAGGACACAGGAGCTCATGCGGATAGTCCGCACGGTAAACAAGGACGTGGACATATGGGTGGACGGCATGGGCTGGAAGGTAAGCGAAATGCTTTCGCACTTTTCCTCTTATATGAACGAATTCAAGAAATTCCGCTATGACATGGATTCCTGCAACCCCATAATGCACCGCAAGGACAGGGACAGGGTGCTCCGGAGGCCAGGCGTCATCATTGCCACAGCCGGGATGCTTCAGGGCGGGCCTGCGCTCTCCTATCTTCTCAAGCTTGGGCCGGAGTCGCGCGCTATTTTCACTGGCTATTGCGTGCCTGACACGAACGGGCACAACCTGCTGAACAAGGGTTATGTGGAGTACGACGGCGTGCACATAAAGCCCAAGGCGCAGTACTCCTACCTGGACTTTTCCGCTCACGCAGGCAGAAGCGAGCTTTTCGGGCTTGCGGAAAAGCTTTCCCCGCAGAAGATATTCTGCATGCACGGCGACCGCTGCCCTGACTTTGCCGAGGAGCTGAAAGTCGAGGGCTTTGACGCGTACGCCCCTGCGCTTGGAGAAACAGTGAAGGTCTGATTTTTTAGGAAAAGGATTAAGAAAGTGGGACTCCCAGGACACTCGTAATCGGAGGCTGCATCATGTCCGGCGAAAACATTTCTTCTGTTGACACAAAGGGGAGGGTGCTCATCCCGCAGGGCCTGAGGGATGCGATGAATTTGAAGCCCGGCGAGCGGGTAATCCTTGAACTGGATGCTGAAACAAGAACAATCCGCCTCTCGCCCTCGCACGAGAAAAAGCTGCTTCGGCTGCGCATACAGCTGGACGACAAGCCTGGCTCGCTTGCCTCTGCTGCAACCGCGCTTGCTGACATGGGCGTGGACCTGGTGAACACGCATTCGCACTCCTCCGAACGCGGCGAGCGCGCGGTCTGGATGGTGGACTGCAGCCCGGGAAAGGCCAGCATTGCAGACATAAGGAAGGGCCTGGAGAAATGCTGGGCTAAATTGCTTACTGCTGATTGGGAGTAGATTCATCCGGAGTCCCACTTGAGTGGGCTAATGGTGGGAGTTAGAAGCGTTTCTTAGATTAAGCGTTAGCTTTAAATAATGTTTGGTGGGAATAAAGTGGGAAGAGGATTTGCATGACGCAGGCAATAAGGACAAACCCAGGGAATGCAGCCACTCTTAAGTCGATTGAGGGCAGGGTGAACGTCCTTGAGGGCAGCGAGCTCATTATAATTAGGAACCGCAGGCTGCCTGGAAGGACCTGTGACGAGGTCATGGAGGAGAAGAAAAAACGCAGGGCGCTTGCAGAGGAAGGCGCATCTGTACGAGGCGAACTTGTTAGCCTGTTGGCATCTGGAAAGTTCAATGGGAAGGCAGACAAAGGGTGGGAACTTTTCAACAAAATAGACTGGTTCGTGCGCAGGCAGGAACCTGCGTACGATTCGATACACTAGGCGAGTAGAATGGTGCAAAAAGATGAGTGGGAAAGGGGTCTGCTTCACACCTGCACTAGCCAGAATTCTGCCGCTTGATTCTGCTGACATGAAATTTCTTTTTAGAAGGCCGAAAGCTCCATCCTGCGAAAAGGTTGTGGCAGGAATAATCTCCAAAGTGCAGTCAGAAGGCGATTCTGCACTGGAGGAATACGCCAAAAGCCTGGACAGGGTTGAAAGGGGCTACTCAGTAAGGGTCCCTAAGGCAGATATTGGAAGCGCCTATGGGGAGACTCCATCAGAGCTGGTGGCTGCGCTAAAGTTTGCAGCTGCCAACATACGTGAAGTGTGCGAGAAGACAAAGCCAAAGGACAAAACGGTTGCCACTGCGTACGCAAAAATAACGCAGAAGGCAGTCCCCCTTGATTCTGTCGGAATTTACGCGCCCGGAGGCAGGGCGGCCTATCCGTCTACCGTGTTGATGTGCGCCATTCCTGCCAGAGTGGCTGGTGTGCGGAGAATAGCTCTGTGCTCCCCGCCGCCTGTGCCAGCAACGATTCTTGTGGCTGCGGAGGTATGCGGGATTGAGGAGGTCTATGCTGTGGGTGGGGCGCAGGCGATTGCGGCTATGGCGCATGGCACAATGACTGTCCCAAAAATGGACAAGATTGTTGGGCCAGGGAACCAGTTTGTCACAGAGGCAAAAAGGCAGGTTAGGGGCTTTGGCGTGGACATCGATATGCTCGCAGGCCCGACCGAAATATTCATAGTTGCTGACGGATCCTCAAACGCTGCCTGGGTGGCAGCAGACACTCTTGCGCAGCTTGAGCACGGGCCTGATTCTGCTGCAATGGTGATTACAACCGAGGAAATGGCCGGGAAAGTAAGTGTTGAACTTGAAAAGCAGCTTGAGGCGCTTCCAAGAAGGGAAATAGCTGAAAAAAGCCTGAAGAATTCGGCCATTCTCACCACCGATTTTTCTGATTTGCGGGCAATTGCAGATGTCATAAACAGCTATGCGCCCGAGCACCTAGAGCTGCAGACCAGGATGAATGCTAAGCTGCTTTCTCTTGTGAGGAATGCCGGTGCTGTATTCATGGGCAGCCAGTCGTGCGAAGCTTTCGGGGACTACTGCGCTGGCTCCAACCATGTGCTTCCCACTGGCGGATCCGTGAGATTTTCTTCATGCCTTTCGGTTGCTGCTTTTACCAAAGTCATGGAGGTGGTGGAAGTTTATAATGAAAAGAAACTGGCAAGAAACAGCGCTGTGCTTGCGAGATGGGAGGGACTGGAAGGCCACGCAAGAAGCGCTGAAAAACGGGCGGGAAAATGAGCAAATTGGAAAAACTGGCAAGGAAGGAGATTGCAGAGCTCAAGCCTTATACCTCTGCGCGGGATTTGTACAGGACAGCAGAAGCGTTCATGGACGCCAATGAGAATTCGTTTGGCGGAAGCGTTGGGCCAGTGGAAAACATTCCGCTCAACCGCTATCCTGACCCAGACCAGAACCAGCTTCGCAACGCGCTTGCGATATACACTGGGGCGAGAAGGGGAAACCTGCTAATAGGCAATGGCTCAGACGAAATAATCGATTTGTGCATCAGGACTTTCTTGGACAGGGGGGACAACATAATCAGCCTGGAGCCAGGCTATTCCATGTATGGAGTGTGCGCAAAGGCCCAGGGGGGGGATGTGAGGGAAGTCTTGCTTGATGGAAACTTCCAGCCAGACCTTGGGGCGATTGCCGCTGCAAGCAATGCAAACACGAAAATGATTTTTTTGGTATCCCCGAATAGTCCTATTGGCATGCCGGTCGAGAAAGGAAATATCGAGAAACTGGTAAAAGCGAGCGATGCCATGGTGTTTGTGGACGAGGCCTACATTGAATTCGGGGGGGAAAGCTGCACTGATTTGGTGGACAAGTACGAGAACCTGATTGTTTCAAGGACATTTTCCAAGGCATGGGGGCTGGCTGGCCTGCGCGTAGGCTACATGGTTGCCAATGAGAAAACTATTGCTCTTATCAGGAGGCTGAAACAGCCGTATAACGTGAATTGCCTTTCTGGTGCGATTGCCATACGCGCGCTTCAGGATGGGATTGTTAAAATGGAAGAAAACCTTGGCAAAATGCGCAGAGAAAGGGATTGGCTCCAAGAGAAGCTGGATGGGCTTGGCTTCAAAGTGTATCCGTCAGTCTGCAACTTTTTGCTAGTAAGGCCCCCACTTGGAGCAAAAACTGCAAGCGAAATGCAAAGAGAGATAGCTGAAAGGGGGCTAATCATACGGGACCGCTCGAATTTGCCCATGATTCCGAACACTTTCAGGGTAACTGTGGGCACGCCAGAAGAGAACAGGAAGCTCGTGGAATGCATGGGCGAGCTGGTGCGAAGAGGAGGCGGATACGACTGCGTGCTTTTCGACATGGACGGTGTTCTTGTGGACGTGAAGGATTCCTACC